>JBOFUD010000404.1:0-2942 GCA_051652385.1 Flavobacterium sp. | reverse complement strand
CTTCGGTTGAAGCGATACGTGAAATGTATGGTCTGCGAAATCGTTATGAAATTTCCATGCGAAAAGAAATATCAACCGACTTTATAAAGAGATATATTGAGCAAGATTTTGATTTAGCTGATGAAGGGGTCAAAATTATTAATGATAATCTGACATTTTATGATAAGGAGGGAAACTTAGATACTGAATGGTACGATATGATGGGTCGAATGGATGCCTATCATTTTACTGTTCGTCCTGAAGCGCCTGATTTGAACCGAAAATATACATGGTTTGAACGTGGTGGTCCTGTATCAACTTATCTATTGTTAAAAAAAGCTGAAGAACTGACAGGTGAAAGTCGTTTGGAAGAAATTTTTAATGAAGCAGAACTTACAGAAAGACAAGAAAAATTCTTGAAGGAATTTAGAATGATAAGGGGTGCAAATGGATAGCATATTCTAATTTGCAGGTTTTCCAGTTGATGAAATAGTAACTAAAGTTATCGTAGCTATTATTGTATTTGTGGTTGTTATTGCAATACTTGCGTGTCAAGGGCCATCTAAAAATGTTGGTTTTGGGTCATTGAAAATGTAGGAAATGGGCCACCCAAATTGTTGGTTTTGGGCCCATCACTTTATTTACTTTTTGGGGTTTTGGTTTTCTTCTCACTATAGTCTTTCATTCTATAAGATTTTCCAGTAATAGAAATGACTTTAGAATGATGAACCAAGCGGTCCAATAAAGCATTCGTTAATTTCTTATCTTGAAGAAACTCAGACCATTGAGAAAGTGGGATATTCGTAGTAATCAACGTGGATTTCTTTTCATATCTCATATTAATCAGTTGAAAGAGAAGACTCGCTCCATCTCTTGAAAAGGGCAGATAACCCACTTCATCAATAACAAGTACATCATAATTGGCATACTGTTTTAATACTCGCTCTAAAGTTCCTTTTTGATTGGCTCTTAATAAACGGTCCACTAATTCAGTACTCATACAAAAGTAAGAGCTATAACCTTTCTCTAGGGCTTCTAAAGTGATAGAAATAGCTAAATGTGTCTTACCTACGCCACTATTGCCAATGAAGAGAAGATTCTCATGCTTATCTAAAAAACGTAAGGTATGTAAATCTAAAATCTCTGCTTTATTAATTTTCGGTTGAAACTGAAAATCAAAGTCCATCACACGCTTTTCATAAGGCAGATGGGCTTTTTTTAATCGTCTTTCCTGAAGGAGCGCTTCTCGTTCACGAAGTTCTTCACTCAAGAGTTCATGAAGGCCCTCTACTAAGGAAATATCCGCATGCTCATCTAAGAACTCTGGTAAGAGCTGACGCACACGATCGAGTTTTAAATGGTCCAATTGGTTGAGTAATTGATGATAAGTTGTCATAAGCGCTCCCTTCACAATAAATCGTAGGCTTGAAGATTCTCATCCACATAAGCCTCTAGTTCGTCTTCTTCAAGATGTTTGAAGACATCTGATTTAAGAATTTCAACGTAATCTTCACGGCGATAATTAAAGGGACGGTCGCTTAAAGGATGACGAGCAATCAAGCGTTGGTCACAATAGACTTTAAGGTCCTCTTGTTCTTTTTCACAGGTTACGGTCTGTCCAATATATTTAACCGGCACTGAATATTTACGCCCTTCAAAGATCACAAGTGCCTCTTTAGAGACTTTTCGAGTCAAAGGAACACTCAATTGACTATAAACTTTGAGAAGCTCTAAATCAAAAGCCTTGAGATTCAACGCCTCTTGGTCAAGACGTTCAGAAGGTGAGGTTCCAATCGCTTGAGAGATTTCTTTATGATTCAAATCTTCCATCAATTGTTGGACCAGTGCTTGTAATTCTTCAAGGTCTTCAAACTCATTGTTAAAGACAAGCAGGCGGTCAACAGTTCTCGCAAGCGCTTCTACTTTACCTTTGGTTTGAGGTCTGAATGGCCGACAAGCTATGGGTTTAAATCCAGCATCTTTTGCATACTGCCTGAATCGTTCATTGAAAACAACATTTGAGAATTGACTTTTAGAATGGTCCACCACTGTTTTCATATTGTCAAACCAAATTTCTTCAGGGACACCTCCGAATTTCTCAAAAGCGTGATTGAGACACTCAAAGAGTGTGGGTTGGAGACGGTCGACGGTCAATTGAAGATACTTCATCCGAGAGTAGCCAAGAATATACAGAAAGATATTAATCGTAAACACTTCACCATTGCGTGAGATCAGTTTTAAATTTTCTTTCCAGTCGACTTGAGCAGAAAGTCCAGGCGTTGTTTCAATTCGAATCGTTGCTTTATGTTTGCAGGATTCTCGAATCAATCTGGCATAGCGTTTGACGGTCGTATATGAGCCTTGATAGCCTTTTAGTTGGATGAAGTAGTAAATTGAGCGCACAGAGCAGCCAAGCTTGAGTTTATCTTCAATGATTGATTTATAGTTCTCAATAAGTGACGGTGGGACCCTTCGTTTTGAAGCTTCTTCAAGGGTCTTTTCTTTTCCGAGGTCATAATAACGTTTGACCGTCCGATAGTCACAATTATAGCGTCTGGCAATATCAGCGAAATTAGGTTTAATTCCAGTCATAAGATGTTCGGTTATACTTTCTAGGATGTCTTTTCTCATAAGGAAAAGCCTATCACAATTTTAAAGTTAACCTACATTTTCAATGGCCCGTTTCCTACATTTTAGCATGGCCCTTTACAGTATATAATTATAACAAGTGCTTTTTTGGCATCTATACTACTTAATTTTAATAAAAAAGAGGCAGTAAGTAATATTATTTTCATTTATCTAGGTTTAAACTACTAAGTCCTTATTATTTTCACTATCTTTTTCTTCGATTTTAAACTAAAATAGATTTATTGAAATTCTCTGTAACTGAACCGCAAACAATATTATTGGTTCCAGTGATTTACTAAAATTTTAACTCAGAAAGTTAAGAAAAGATGAAATTT
>JBOFUD010000403.1:0-4074 GCA_051652385.1 Flavobacterium sp. | reverse complement strand
ATATTCAGATTGGAGGGAAAGCCCAGTTTGTTGCCAAAGGGGAATGGGAAATACAAGAGGCGGAAATCCAATAAAGCACCCACTGTTTTATGATTTAAAAAAATGAAAATGTAGAAAAGTAGTACAGACTTTCTTGCTGGTAGCTTTTTCGTCTCTACACTCAAAAAAAAAACTATGAAAATTAAATACCAAAATATAATCCCTCATGTACTGTTGTTGTTCGTGCTTCAGCTTTCGTTTGGCCAAAAAAAGAACGAAACCATTGCAACGGAAGAAGTAAACGTGGTTAAATCTTTTTCGCCTACCGTTTCGGATGCATTCAAAATAAAAGAAACACCAACGCTAGACGATAAAGGAAATGCCCAAAAAGAAATAGTAAAATATACAGTGCTTCCCTTTCCGGTAGTTTCTACTTTTACGCCTTCCAAAGGGGTAGCGGCGGCTGTAGAGAAAAGCAAAGCCATGAAGTTATTCGAAAATTATGCTTCCTTCGGAATTGGAAATTACGGAACACTGAATGGGGAACTTTTTGTCAACCACAAATTAAATGCAGCCGATTATGTGGGCGGACGTTTTCAACATCATTCTTCACAAGGCGGAATTGATGAAGTGCAGCTGGACGATCATTTTTACGACACTAAACTAGATTTTTTCTACGGTAGCAATCAATCCGATATTTCTTGGAAAGTAACGGGAGGTTTTCAAAGTCAGACGTACAATTGGTATGGTTTGCCAAAACAATTTGGAAGTACGTTAACCGATGATTTGCGAAACGACTTAATTAACGGAATCAGCCCGGAACAAAAATACAGCACCATTACTCTTGGGGCGACAGCAGATTTTCAAGACAGTATGTTTAGTGAAACTAGCGCAAATTTCCATCATTTTACTGATGCTTTTGGGTCTTCAGAAAACCGCTTTTTGGGCAAACCTTCTTTCGAAATTGAACTCATGAATGCTGCTATCCATACCGATGTGGTTTTTGATTATGTAGGCGGGAGTTTTGAAAATAATTACCCAAAAACCAATACCGAAAAATTAAAATACAGTTTCATCAACCTTGGTTTAGCACCCCGTTTTGAAATGCAAGAAGACGATTGGACGCTGCAAATAGGAGCGAGTTTCTTTTATAGTTTAGACACCCAAGCCAGCAAAAGCAAATTGTATTTTTACCCAAATTTCAAGGCTTCCTACAAAGTGGTGGGCGACTTGATGATCTTTTATCTTGGAGCCGATGGCCATTTAAAACAAAATACCTACATGAATTTTGTGAATGAAAATCCGTTTCTTTCGCCTACTTTATTCCTGCAACCCACAGACGTTAAGTATTCTCTTTTTGCCGGTTTAAAAGGAAAATTAGCTAATGCGATAAGCTATAACGTAAGTGCTTCTTACTTAAATGAAGGCAATAAAGCATTGTTCAAAGCCCACGATTACACCGAATCTAGTGCCAATGAAGCCTATGCTTTCGGGAACTCTTTCGGGATTGTATACGATGATGTCAAAACCATTAGCCTTTTTGGAGAATTAAAAGCCGATTTCTCTAAAAACACTACTTTCGGAATTAGTGCCGAAGTAAACAGCTACACCACCGATGTTCAGGCCGAAGCTTGGAATTTACCCGCCATGAAAATCAATGCGACTTTGGATGTTGTTATTACCGAAAAATGGTTTGCTGGTGCCAAAGTGTTTTTTGTAGGCGAACGAAAAGAGAGTCAACTCAATACCGATGTAGCGTCTCAAGCCACACCGATCACCTTAAAATCCTATTTTGATGCCAATTTGCATGTGGGCTACAAATACAACGAGCGCATCACCGCTTTCCTTCGAGCCAATAATATCAGCAATCAAACCTATCAAAAATGGGTAAACTTTCCCGTACAAGGATTTCAAATCGTAGCGGGAGCGAATTATAAATTTGACTTTTAAATTTTTTAAAAAACTCTGACAGGGTTCAAAACTCTGTCAGAGTTGTAGTTTTACCCATGACATTCAAACAAAAAACACACACGTACTACCTGCAAGTAGTGCAAGATCGAATCGATGCTTTTCGCGATATGATTGCGGCTTTGACCGAAGATTCTAAAAATGATGCCAAAGGATCCGCAGGCGACAAACACGAAACCGCCCTTTCAATGATGCATCTCGAGCAAGAAAAATTCAATTATAAACTCCAAGAAGTCTTGGGTCAAAAAGCCGTCTTGGACAAAATCGACCCTACGATTGTAGCCGAAACCATCGTTTTGGGAAGCTTGGTCTTGGCCAACGGTATTTACCTGTACCTCAGTCTGGCCTTGCCCAAAATCAAAATCGAAGAGACGAACATCATCGCACTTTCGCCACAATCGCCTTTGGGAAGCAAATTAATGGGTAAAAAAGTAGGTTTTGAGTTCGAAATTAACACCACCAAATATACCATTCAAGAAATTTTGTAATTTAAAAGTTGGAGTAGGAGCGGGAAGCAAAAGGTTTTTTGGGTTTCATCGTCCCGTGATCCGCTATATCTTTGCTGCCGAACCCCGGCAGCAAAGGATGCCGCTCCTCCCGGGGCTAGGAGGGATTATTTTGAATTTTTGGAAAGCAGCGAAAAAGTAGCTGAAACTAGCATTTACTTAGCATTTATTTTTCAAAAATCCATTCGAATAGGCTTTAGTCCATTTTTTAAAAAGAGTTTTGTGTTGGGCTTTAGCCCAAAATGAGCAATAATTTCGGCCTCAGCCTCTACAACTTTATAATCATCCCACATTTTGCTTTAGGCCGCAAATTCCATTGATAAAAACCAAGACCTTGCCTTTGCTTTGAGCAGAATAAGAAAGGCTATGCATTCACGAAAACCAAAATAATAAATAAAAAGAATGAGTAAAAGGAGGTTGGCGCATTACTCAAAGTCCGATTCTAACCACTACAATTACTTTGCTACGGCTCAAGAAACGAGGCTATCAGTCTATGTTATAAATTACATGGAACTCAATCCATCACTTTGCGAACCGCCGTATACGAGACCCGCTTGGCTTGTCCTGAACGAAGTTGAAGGGTACGGTGGTGTATGAAATGAAATGTTTATTCTTATTGGTATTTCATGATATTGCTCCGCTAAATTGAGAGGCGCACTCCGTCAGTTTCTGGCGAAGCTGTTTACTCGACTAGGCGTTCGTTATTTTTCTGCGCTCTAATTTGTTCCTTATAATTTTCGTCAAAATCTACCATCCATTCAATACCGTATTTGTCTCTTAACATTCCAAAATACGAACCCCAAGGGCTGTCAGCAATTGGAAATTCAATTTGTCCACCTGCTGAAAGTCCAATAAATAATTTATCAGCTTCTTCTTTACTTTCTGCACCAATTGCTATTTTACTTCTATTTTCGTGTTCGTTTACTGTGCCCATAAAACTTGGAACATCATTACCCATTAAAATATTTTTTCCTATCGGTAAAGCTATGTACATTATTTTATTTGCATCATTTTCTTCTACTGGGAATTCAGGACTTTCTAGTTCTTTTAAACGAGTAACCTTTGAGAATTCTCCACCAAAAATTGATTTGTAAAAATTAAATGCTTCTTCTGCATTTCCGTTAAAGTTAATACTTGGGTTGATTGTTGCCATAATTTTTATTTTTAGATCGTTACGTAAATTTATTTTCTTACAAATTTTTTCATCTTTCGTCCTTTAGCCAATTCGTCTACCAATTGATCCAAAAAACCTTATTTGTTTTGTTAAGGTATTTTCAATTTCTTCTGTTTTGTAGCCACAAATCATTCCTGTTATTAAATGATTATTTGGGTTTAGATGAGTATTTTGGAAGAATTTTGAAAGAGTAATTTTCTTATTAATTTTTGATTGTAGTGTGTTGTCGTCATAACCAGTTAGCCATTGTATTACTTGATGCAATTCCTCTTTTGTTATACTTTTCTTCTCAACCTTTGTGAAATAAAGTGGATATCAATTGTGCCATTCTTTCGGTATGTTTTGCTGTTATTTCCATTTTTTGTTATTTATTAGTTCTGGGTGTCTTGCTACAAGGATGCCTATTTAGTGTAATGGCGATACAAACCTTCGCATAGCTCTACAAAA
>JBOFUD010000402.1:0-4553 GCA_051652385.1 Flavobacterium sp. | reverse complement strand
TTTTGGTTGATTTATTTTGGTTTGTTATGGTGTTCTTTTATATTCTTGGTCCTCCTGCTAAAATTTCTTCATTAGCAAACTCCTCGAATTTTTCGAAGTTCGCTTTAAATTTTTGTGCAAGTTCAATGGCTTTGTTGTCGTATTGTGCTTTGTCTTCCCAAGTGTTTCTTGGATTTAGCACCTCACTAGGTACATTTGGACACGTTTGTGGTTTGGCAATTCCAAACACTACGTGATCTACATAGTCTACATTATCCAAATCTCCGTTTAAAGCAGCGGTAATCATGGCACGTGTGTATTTCAATTTCATACGACTTCCAATTCCATAAGGTCCGCCGGTCCAGCCCGTATTGATGAGCCAAACGGTTACATCTGCTTCTTTCATTTTTTTGCTCAACATTTCGGCATATTTTGTGGGATGCAAAGGCATAAACGGAGCTCCAAAGCAAGCAGAAAAGTTGGGTTGAGGTTCTGTTACCCCGGCTTCTGTGCCAGCTACTTTTGCAGTATAGCCCGAAATAAAGTGATAAGCGGCTTGACCAGGAGTTAGCCTAGAGATTGGAGGGATAATTCCAAAGGAGTCCGCCGTTAAAAAGAAAATATTCTTCGGATTTTTACCGATAGATCCCGGTTGAATGTTGTCGATATGGGTAATTGGATAACTTACTCTTGTGTTCTGCGTAATAGAAACGTCTTCGTAATCTACATCGTTGGTTCCGGCTTTAAAAACTACATTTTCTAGTATAGCTCCTTTTTTAATGGCTCTGAAAATATCTGGTTCGTTTTCCTCTGTTAGGTTGATTACTTTTGCATAGCAACCGCCTTCAAAATTGAAAACTGTGTTTTCGTTGGTCCATCCATGTTCGTCGTCTCCAATTAATTTTCTATCTGGATCAGCTGATAAGGTAGTTTTTCCTGTTCCTGAAAGGCCAAAGAAAATGGCGGTATCTCCATTTTTCCCAACATTAGCGCTACAATGCATTGGTAAAGTGTTTTTGTAGACAGGAAGCAGAAAGTTCAAAGCAGAAAAAATTCCTTTTTTCATTTCTCCTGTATATCCGGTGCCACCTATTAGTGCGATCTTTTTGGTAAAATTCAAAATAGCGAAATTACTCTGACGCGTGCCATCTATTGCAGGATCAGCTTCAAAACTCGGAGCGCAAATTACGGTCCATTCTGAAGCAAAGTTTTCTAACTCCTTTTCATCGGGTCTCAAAAACATGTTGTAACAAAAAAGGTTGGCCCAAGGTGTTTCTGTGACCACACGGATGTTCAGTTTGTAGTTTTCATCGGCGCAAACATAAGCGTCACGAACGTATATTTCTTTGTTCGATAAATGTTTTGTTACTTTTGAGTACAATGCATCAAAAGCGGCTGCTTCGAATGGGATGTTTACTTTGCCCCACCAAACTTTGTCGGCTGTAATTTCGTCTTTAACAATAAATCTGTCTTGTGGAGAACGCCCGGTAAAAGTTCCGGTATTTATGGCTAGTGCACCGGTAGCGTTTTCTAATCCCTGTCCTTTGGCTATCGTTAAATGGTGTAATTCTTCTGGAGACAATTGATAATGAATAGTTGCATTTTCAATTCCAAGTTCTTTTAACGAAATCGATTGCGTAAAAAGGGTGTTCGTGTCCATGTAATTAGTTTTGGTTGTTGGTTATCGTGTGTAAATGTATAAATTTATTTTAATTGAGCTTAATTGTCGTTGTTTTTCTTTTTATTTATTTTAAAAAAGTCAAATAACAAAAGTCCCCAGGCTATTATCAGTAGTAAGCCGCCAATTGGAGTGATAAATCCTATTTTGGCAAAATCGATATTAGTTAACATTTTAGTGGCAAGAATGTAGAGAGAGCCTGAAAAAAAGAGGACTCCGACTGTAGTGAGGTAAAGCGTATATTTTTTAGTAATATCAGAAACCAAGGTGGTTGTGCCTATAAATAGGAGAAATAAAGCATGATACATTTGGTAGCGAACACCCGTTTCGAAGATGACTAACGCTTCTACAGGTAGCATTTTTTTTAAAGCATGCGCGCCAAACGCTCCTAAAATGATTGCTATCATTCCTAATACGGCAGCGACGGAAATAACTTTTTGGCTCATAGTTCCTAATTAGAATCTTCAGCAAAAGTATTTATTACATTTCAAACAAAATGCCTTATTTCTGTTTTATTTTTGAAAATTTATGTTTTAACACATTCCACTTGTTATAAATACAACAAAACAGTATGTTTGTGTTAAATAAATATATTTATGAGAACAATACTCATTATTGGTGCCGGAAGATCGGCTTCTTCATTAATTCAATATTTGCTCTCAAAGTCAGAAGAAGAGCAACTTCACCTTATAATTGGTGATCTTTCTTTTGAAGTGGCTCAGAAAAAGACCAAAAATCATCCTAATGCAACTCCACTCTCTTTAGATATTCAGGATACATTTCAAAGGCAAGAAGCGATTCAAAGAGCCAATGTTGTTATTTCAATGTTGCCGGCTCACTTGCATATCGAAGTGGCCAAAGATTGTGTATTGTTCAAAAAGCATATGGTTACTGCCTCTTACATCAGCGAGGCCATGCAGTCTTTAGATGCAGAAGTCAAAGCCAATGGTTTGATTTTTATGAACGAAATTGGTTTAGATCCTGGAATTGATCACATGAGTGCCATGAAAATTATTGATGAAATTCAATCTAAAGGAGGGAAAATAGTATTGTTCGAATCGTTTTGCGGTGGCTTAGTTGCCCCTGAATCGGATACTAATATCTGGAATTATAAATTTACTTGGGCTCCCCGAAATGTTGTTTTGGCGGGTCAAGGTGGTGCAGCGAAATTCATTCAAGAAGGTGCTTACAAATACATTCCTTATTGCAATTTATTTCGTAGAACCGAGTTTTTAGAAGTAGAGGATTATGGTAGATTTGAAGCCTATTCCAATCGTGATTCCCTTAAATATCGGTCGGTTTATGGTTTAGACGATGTGCTTACCTTATATCGAGGCACGATCCGTAGAGTGGGTTTCTCCAAGGCATGGAATATGTTTGTACAGTTAGGGATGACCGATGATAGTTATATCATGGAGGGGTCTGAAGAAATGACCTATCGCCAGTTTGTGAATTCCTTTTTGCCTTATCACCCCACCGATTCTGTTGAGTTGAAAATGCGTCATATTCTCAGAATTGACCAAGATGATATTATGTGGGACAAGTTAGTTGAGTTGGATTTGTTTAGCAAAATCAAAATTGTGGGATTAAAAGAAGCCACGCCCGCCCAAATACTCGAAAGAATATTGACCGATAGCTGGACTCTACAGCCCGAGGATAAAGACATGATTGTCATGTATCATAAATTTGGCTACGAATTAAATGGCACCACCGCTCAAATTGATTCCAAAATGGTATGTATAGGCGATGACCAAATGTACACGGCTATGGCAAAAACAGTTGGATTGCCCGTTGCAATGGCGGCTTTGTTAATTTTAAACAATAAAATCTCAACGTTTGGCGTACAACTTCCTATCCAAAAAGAGGTGTACGATCCTATATTGAATGAATTAGAGGCTTACGGCGTTGTTTTTCATGAACAAGCCATGCCTTATATGGGCTACAACCCAGATAAAGTTTTTAATTAAGCATTTTTTTGAGTTTACTTGTTAACCGCTTCTCTAACATTTATTTTTAAGAGAAGCGGTTTTTTTGGAGCAGTAGCATTTGTTTTTTTTTGGAAACATCGTCCCGTGATCCGCTATATCTTTTCCTTTTTAAAGCAAAAAGGAAAAGGATGCCGCTACTCCCGGGGCTATTAGCTGTGATTTTTCCTTATTTGAGATAAGCATTACTTTGATTATTCCTCTCTTACTGTTATTGGCAAACTGTATTCTACTCGAACCGGTACACCTTCTTTTTTTGCAGGAATCCATTTTGGCGAGAGTTTGATCACACGAAGCGCCTCTTCACCAGTTCCAAAGCCAGGGTCTCTTAAAGTTCGAGCGTTTGAAATACTTCCGTCTTTTTCGATGATGAACATTAGGTAAATTTTTCCATTTCCACGGAAGTCCTTTGGAGCCTTATAATTCTCACCAACAAATTGGTAGAACTTTTCCATGCCTCCCGGAAATTCTGGTTTTTCAGTAACTTGCGCGATGTTCCGAATAGTTGATTTTGCGGTTTTGAGAACGGTTGGATGACTTGAAAGCTGTTTTGATTTTTTACTGCTTGCTGCGGTCGAGGGGTTTGTGGCTGTGGTTGTATTATTTTTTGCTACGCTTTTTTGCTCTTTTTGTTTGTTATTTTTGGGTTGGTGTTGCGCTACGATGTCTAAGCAGAAATAACAAAAAAGGACGGTAAAAATAGGCAGTAAAGCCAGCTTTTTGCCAAGCATTATTCTTTTCGAAGAATTTCGACTCATCATAAGAAAGCGTTTTTTAGTGACTTGAAAATTTAAATTACTGGCTAGATACAAAGGCGGGTTGCAACTCGCTTTGGATAACAATAGCGATTGATAAAATGGAATGTTTTGATAGGATTGTACCACTTTTTCATCGGCTAGGAATTCATGATT
>JBOFUD010000401.1:0-5091 GCA_051652385.1 Flavobacterium sp. | reverse complement strand
TTGTCCATACTTTCGTCAATCATTCCAGAGATTTTCACATAACCGCCTAGGGGCAACCAACCAATACCGTATTCGGTTTCGCCGATTTTCTTTTTGAATAAGGAGAATTTAAGGTCAAAAAACAAGTAAAATTTTTCTACTCTGGTTTTGAATAATTTGGCAGGAATAAAATGTCCTAATTCGTGAAGAATAATTAATAAGGACAAACTCAATAAAAATTGAGAAAACTTGATAACGATTTCCATTGTATACTTTTAGTTCTTAAATAACGCACAAAAGTAGCGTTTTATATTGTATTTGATGGTGCATTATTGTACATCACACTTTAATTGTTTGTTAAATACCAAAATTTAGAGAACTCCTGTCAAGAGATACCTTAATTTTACTTTTTATACCGCACCCCACCTGTAAGTCGCGGCGCAACACTAAAAGTTACATGATATGAAAAGTCTTTTGTTTTCTCCATTTATCCTTAAAAAAATTACTTTCAAAAACCGTATCGTTATCTCTCCCATGTGTCAATACTCTGCAACAGATGGTTTTGCTAATGATTGGCATTTAGTACATTTGGGCAGTCGTGCCGCCGGAGGAGCCGGCTTGTTGCTGCAAGAAGCCACAGCTGTCTCTCCAGAAGCGCGTATTTCTCCCGGAGATTTGGGCCTTTGGAAAGACGAACATATCGAAAAGCTGTACACCATAAACCAATTTATTTTGTCGCAAAGCGCTATTCCCGGAATTCAATTGGCACACGCCGGACGAAAAGCCAGCGTTTCTGCTCCTTGGTTGGGAAATAAAAAATTAAATAGCGACGATGGCGGATGGACAACTGTTGCTCCGAGTGCAATACCTTATCATAAAAGCGAAGAGGCTCCAATTGCTCTAGATTTGATGGGGATTCAAAAAGTAGTGCATGACTTTCAATCTGCCACACGCCGTGCTGTACAAGCGGGCTATCAAGTGCTCGAAATACATGCTGCACACGGTTATTTATTACATCAGTTTTTGTCACCTTTGAGCAATACCCGAACCGATGCCTACGGGGGCAGTTTCGAAAACAGAATCCGCTTCACTCTTGAAGTAGTAAAAGCCGTTCAAACCGAATGGCCCTCCTATCTCCCATTGTTTGTTCGAATTTCGGCAACAGATTGGGCTGATAATGGCTGGAATCTAGAGGAGTCGGTGCAACTTTCTAAAATATTAAAAGAAAAGGGAGTCGATTTAATAGATGTTTCTTCTGGTGGATTGGTTTCCCATCAAAAAATAATTGCAGGTCCTAACTATCAAGTTCCTTTTGCCGAAGAAATAAAAAAGGAGTGCGGTGTAGCAACTGGAGCCGTAGGAATGATTACCGAAGCCATTCAGGCAGAAACTATTCTAAGCGAATCCCAAGCTGATTTACTGTTTTTTGCCAGAGCCTCGCTTCGTGATCCGCATTTACCACTGCACTTTGCTTCAATACTGCAGGAATCTATTCCGTGGCCGCAGCAATATGAAAGAGCGAAGATTAGTTAGTTTTTGATAAGCGGTCAAAATCCAAAATAAAATTTATTTCCTATAAAAATACTACATGCAACTAATAAAAACAGCTTTGCTCTCTTATGGGATGTCTGGAAAAGTATTTCACGCCCCTTTTTTCGATTTACATCCTGGTTTTGAAATTACGGGTGCTTGGGAGCGCAGTAAAAAGCTGATTCAAGCTGATTTTCCTTCCGTGAAAAGTTATGCTTCTATAGCCGAATTACTGGAGGACGATTGTGAGTTGGTGGTGGTCAATACGCCTGTGGGCACGCATTATGAGTATGCCAAACAAGTACTGCTGGCCGGAAAACATGCTATTGTTGAGAAAGCGTTTACCACCACTGTAGCCGAGGCAAAAGAACTGACCGCTTTGGCGCAAGAAAAAGGGCTGCAATTAGCTGTTTTTCAAAACCGAAGATGGGATAGCGATTTTAAAACAGTCCAAAAAATAGTTCAAGATCAAGTATTGGGAGAACTAGTTGAAGCCGAAATTCACTTTGACCGTTATAATCCTAATTTGAGTCCGAAACAGCATAAAGAAACGCAAAATGCTGGGGCTGGAATTTTGAAAGATTTAGGCTCACACATTATCGATCAAGCCTTGTGTTTGTTTGGTTTTCCAGAGGCTGTTTCGGCTGATATTCGTATTACTAGAGCCGAGTCCAAGGTTGACGATTGGATTGATATTACCCTTTTTTATCCCGATCTGCGTGTGCGCCTAAAAGCGGGTTTTTTTGTAAGAGAGCCCCAGCCCTCGTACACGTTGCATGGCACAAAAGGCTCGTTTTTGAAGGCCAGAGGCGATGTTCAAGAAGACGATTTAAAATTAGGCAAAAAACCCAATTTGACCACATGGGGTAGCGAACCCGAAGCGCTACAAGGATTTTTGCATACCCAAATAGGGGAGCAGTTAGTTAAAGAAAAAGTACCCACGCTTCAAGGCAATTATAATGCATTTTTTGAGGGCGTGTATCAAGCGATAACAAAAGGGAAGTCCATGCCGGTGTCGGGGCAAGAAGGTGTACAAGTCATGCAAATTATTGAAGCTGCCCTTAAAAGTAACCAAAAAGAACAAAGAATTAGGCTGTAAATTGCCAATCACTCAAATGTAAAAGGAAATTTATCTGCCAATATTGAAAACCTTTTTTTAATTTTGAGTGTAAAACATTAAAAATGAGGTATTTTGATTTATTTTAATTTTTTAGAGCGTCTTAGAAAGAAAGGGAAATATAAAAAAGCCTACAGCGAAGTAAAAATTTCTTACCTCAAGCGGATCCGTTTGGCAGTATCTTTTTTTTATTTTGGAATGGGGTTAACGTTCGCCACCTGGGCCAGTCGTATTCCAACTATAAAATCCAATCTTAATTTAACCGAAGGTGATTTGGGTACCATTTTATTCGCCCTTCCACTTGGACAATTAACGATGATGCTTTTTTCGGCCAAATTAGTAACTCGATTTGGAAGTAACATAACACTCCCAATAGGAATTATATTATACACTCTTTCCATGACCAACCTAGGTTTGGCCCAAACCGGATGGCAATTGGCCATAGGTTTGTTTATCCTCGGATTGATGGGAAATTTAAGTAATATATCGGTCAATACTCAAGGGGTTTATACCGAAGGATTGTTCAAGCGTAACATCATGTTGTCGTTTCATGGCATGTGGAGTTTGGCAGGATTTACTGGGGCATTGGTCGGGTTGGTTGTGTTGGGATTTAATATTTCGACCTATACGCATTTTGTACTTATAGGCTTGGTTGTTCTTGTTTTGGTCGCCACAAATTATACCTTTTTAATAAAGGCCAAAGAAAGTCAAATACCCGCCAAGAAAAAATCACTATTCAAGGTAGATACCACCCTAATGTGGTTAGGGATTATTGGTTTTTGTAGCATGGCCAGCGAAGGCGTTATGTTTGATTGGAGCGGTATATATTTCAAAGACATCATACATGTCGGAGGTTCCTTAAGTGCCTTGGGGTACACCTCTTTCATGATCATGATGGCTTGTGGGCGTTTTTTCGGTGACCGTTTCACTCAAAAATTCGGCCGAAAAAAAATCATGCAAATTAGTGGTTGTGTCATCTCGATTGGATTATTTACTGCCGTGATTTTTCCTTATCTAATTCCCGCAACTCTAGCTTTTATGGTCGTTGGACTCGGCGTTTCTACCATCATACCCACCATGCTGAGTATTGCGGGAAAACACCCTACTATTGCCACTAGCGAAGCATTAACCTCGGTTTCTAGTATCAGTTTCTTAGGATTTCTGATGGGGCCACCAGTTATTGGCTTCATCGCCGAGGCTTTCGGATTGCAATTTTCTTTCGCTTTCATTGGTATTTTCGGTTTTTTAATCGCCATCATGGTGTCTAAAATTAAAATCGAGGATTAGTTTTTTTAGGAGCAAACGTCCCTAGTTTTCAAGACTACTTGTCCTGCTGTACGTTATATCTTTTTTTTACAGCTGCCCCGAAAAAAAAAACGGGGCAGCTATAAAAAAAAGGATGCCACTCCCATCAGGGCTATACGACCTGTCTTTTTTTATAAAAATATTTTTTTTATTTAAATGTTAATAGTTTTTGTATTACATTTATGAAAATTAAGTGGTTATTATCAGCTACTTACAGGCTAAGATTTTAAGAATACCACTTTATATCTTTTAAAATATTTGAGTTTACCGCTCAAATTTCCAAAAACGTTTTATTAATTTATCAGGAGTCTTATACTCCAAAAACTGTTTTATTGGAGGATTTCCTTAAAAGATTCTTCAGTAAAGCTGTTTTTTTATTTTATAAAATCGCCTATGTTAAAAAAAATTACATTAATTGGTTTTTTGCTGCTGCTCCAAAAAAATTATGGTCAAAACAGCTCCGGTTTTACGCTCAAAGTTATCGAAGCGCAGTCCAAAAAGGCTTTGCCTAGCGTTGTAGTTAGTGTACAAAACACCTCTTTTTTACGCCTCACTTCTGTTTCGGGAACCGTACTCTTTACGGATTTACCCCCAAGTAATTACTTTATTCTCATACACAGTCAAGGGTACATAGACCAATTATTGGCGGTCACTATCACAGACAATGTGCTCACCGATTTGGGGACTATTTTACTTGCATCCGACCCCGTTTCAGAACAGCAAAGTGCCACCATTGCACTCAACGAGGACCAACTCAACGAGGATTTTAATAGTTCTGAAAGTACTGCCCCCTTGTTACAAGCTTCTCGAGATGTGTTTCAGCAAGCCGCCGCTTTTCAATGGGGGCAAACCCGTTTTAGAATCCGAGGTCTCGATGCCGAAAATGCCACGTTGCTCTTGAACGGTATTGCCTTAAACAAACTCTATGATGGTCGGCCGCAATGGGGCGATTGGGGCGGCATTAACGATGTGTTGCGCAACCAAGAAATCGCCATTGGTACCGCTGCTTTCGACTATAGTTTTGGCGGAATTCTCGGCGCCCAGCAAATAAACACCAGGGCCTCTGGCTATCGACCCGGAATACGACTCTCTTTTGCGGGAACCAACACCACTTACAACTGGCGCATGATGGCGACCTACGCTTCAGGAGTTTCCAAAAA
>JBOFUD010000400.1:0-3950 GCA_051652385.1 Flavobacterium sp. | reverse complement strand
ATTATCATTTATAATACATTCTTGTGGCACCAATCCGTACAAAGAAAGTACTAAAGTGTACGAACAACAGTTGAAAATTTTGCAGCAAAAACTTGCTGAAAAAGAAGCGATTACTTTGAAAAAGGTAGCAACTTTACCTTCTTCAGACACCTTGTTCACTAAACAAATTAATGCTTACAAAGATTCGATTTCAAGAACAAATCCAACTAGTTTAGAAAACATTACAACAGAATGGGTGGGAACGGTAAATTTCAATTTAAGAAAACCCAACTTTGTAATTATTCATCACACAGCGCAAGATTCGCTTCAACAAACCCTGAGAACTTTTACATTGGAACGAACAAAAGTAAGTGCCCATTATGTAATTGCTGATGATGGCAAAGTCATACAAATGCTGAATGATTATTTGAGAGCATGGCATGCAGGAAATGGTACATGGGGAAGAAACACCGATCTAAATTCGACCTCCATAGGGATTGAACTAGACAACAATGGCAATGAGCCTTTTTCACCTGCTCAGATTAACAGCTTGCTAGCATTACTTAGCAAGTTGAAAAAGGATTATAATATTCCTACCCAAAATTTCATCGGTCACTCAGACGTTGCCCCAACAAGAAAGGTCGATCCAAGCATTTGGTTTCCTTGGCATCTTTTGGCCGAAAAAGGATTTGGCGTTTGGCCAGAAGCACTTTTAGAAAACGCTCCAACCGATTTTAATGCAGAAATGGCTTTGAAAGTAATCGGTTACGATACAAAAAATTTAAACGCAGCTATCAAGGCCTTTAAGCTGCATTACATAAAAACAGAAGTAGATGCCGTTGTAGATCAAAAAACATTAAATATTCTTTACTCCGTTTACAAACAACAACAACTCAATTAAATTTCACATTAAAAGAGGCTTTTGAACCAATCAAAAGCCTCTTTTTGCATACCGAAATATTTCACCACCCGCATAATCTTGAGAGTAACAAAAAAAAAACGATTCGTCACAAAGATGAGTAGAATGACAAAGTGAAATCTGGAGGTATCCTTTAAGCAATTAATTCTTGTCCAAATCTTCGTCACTATTCAAAGCTACATTGCTTCGTATATGAAGATCTTGTTGTGGGAAAGGTATTTCAATACCATTAGCTTTAAATGCAAGATCAATGGCGATAATTAAATCGTTCCTCACATCATTTCCAAAATTAAAATGAGGCACCCAGAATTTTATAGCAAAATCAATAGAACTATCATTAAATTTTGTGAGCCAAACCATGGGTTCTGGATTTTTTAGCACTAAATCGTGGGCAGCCAAAACTTTTTTAATAATCAAAGTTGCTTTTGCCAAATCAGAGCCATAAGCCACCCCTAAATCAAGTTCAAATCGCCTACGATTACTTCCCATAGTCCAGTTTACCAATTGATTGCTCAATAAATCACCGTTCGGAATAATAACATCGGCACCGTCCCAAGTAGTAATAACGCTACTTCTAATTCCTATAGATTTCATTTTACCGGTTTGTCCGCCTACCTCGACGATATCGTTGAGATTTATTGGTTTTTCGAAGGCAATGATCAATCCACTAATGAGATTGTTAGTCAAGTTTTGTAGACCAAATCCAATACCAACACTTAGCGCACTGACCATCAAAGCAATTTTGTCCATCGGAATTCCCGCAGAAACAAAAGCGATAATCACTCCTATTGTTATCAATGAAATACGAATTAACAAAAGCCAACTTCCCAAACCGTTACCTTTTGAATCACTACTTTTAGGTCTTGTATCCGTTGATAAAAGAGTTACAATTCTGGCACTTAATCCTGACAGAAAAATAATAAAAAAGAAAAGAAAAACAGAATGAAATGAAAATTTTAGCTCTCCAAATTGTTTTTCTGCAAAATAAGCTTCTGAAATGGGGTCGATAAAACTTTGGAAGTTATAAGTATTTCGACTTACCAAAATATACCATCCCACAAAAAACAATAAATAAACAAATAAAGACATTCTAAAGTTCGCTTTTTGATTTTGTTCCTTATCAAAATCTTCAAGATGAAAAAGAGATAAATGTTTGGAAAAGTTAAAAGTATCTATACTTAATCCGAAAGACCAAACTAGTTGGTATACAATCAACAAGGTAAAATAACCATTTGTCATTAAAATCTTGGATAAATTGTAGGAATCTTTAATGGAATAATACAACGCCAGCACCTGAAAAACTAAAAAAACAACAAAAGCAACTGCAAAACTTTTTTCTTTAAATTCTCGGCCTACTTTTCTGCAATTCAATAAAACAAAAACACCAAAAACCACTCCAATAGCACTCAATATTAGCACAAAACCTCCTTCGAATGGCGTGTATAATAAGATTAAATTATCTAAGGTCGCAATTAAATTGAGTAGGAAAACTGCCATCCATATTTTAAATAAATATTTATTGGCAGACCCGTAAGAAATTATGGTTATTGCGATACCACAGATAACCCACAATAAAGCTGAAAACACAAAAGGAGGTGATGGTAAAAAAAATTGAAAAATGGCAATCATAATCAAAACAGACGCAGAAAAAGGATAATTCAAAACATATCCAGGAAATTTTAGATTTTTATACAGATTGGCTTCTAAGTACTTTTTGCGAATAAGCCTCAAATATATGGTCAAAAATGCAGTAAAAAAGAAAAAGACAATTAAGTTATCAGCCTGATTTGAAGCATAAAAAACGAATGATAAATAGCCCTTCAAAAGAGACTGCAATATCGTTTGCTTGAAGTTTAAGTCTTCTGACTTTAAAAACACTATATCAGGATAACCGTGCTCAATTTTTTCATTAATTTTTTTTCGCATATTGTTAACAATGGCCAAATCAGTTTCGAGGCTATACTTAAAAACTTTTCCTTTCACTTCTAGTTTTTGAATACTGTCGATAGCGTTTTTCAAATTATTGTTTACGCTATTAAGGTCGTTGGTAACAAAAACCATACGCTGCACATAATTTTTCTTGGCAGCGTCTTTAGTTGGAATTTCATATATTATTTTATCGGCAGCCAATGAATCCATTCTTCTTTGAATCTTACTCAATGAGGCATTGTTTAGCGATATTTTATCTAATTGCGAATTTGTCCTTTTAAGAATTTCTTTTAAAAGCAATGACGTAGAGGTTAAATCTCGCACCGTTTGCATTTTACTTTCATTGGTAACGATCCCTTTTATTGTCTTTGTCTTCAATTTAATCAACAAATCCAATTCAGTAGTAAAACCCTTATAATCTATACCTTCCTTCAAAACCGTATTGGCATTTTGAATCTGCTCATTCAAAAGATTAAAAGAATGATTTTGTTTGTTAAGCAACACATTAAACTCATAATTTTCTTTACTTTGCGTAAAACTTTCATAATTGAGTTGCTTCATTTGTTTATCAGTTTTCTTGATATCTTGAAACAAAGTGTCCATGGGTTGAGGGTCTGCATCTTGAGCTTTTATTGGAGAAAACAGACTAGAGAGAAGCGATAATAAAAGCAATGAAACCAATAAAAAAGACATTCTTGCTTTTTGAAAAAAGGATAGAGATAGCGGCATGTTTTTAAATTTATAAATTAGACGTTGCGCAAAAAACCAATTTATAAGATACACAACGACGATTGCTTGCATACCTTTTGGTCTAAAATTATTAAAAAATCAGATTAAAATCAATTTAAATTACACCATATCAGCATTTTATGTATTAATTAAAAAACAATCGACGTCAAAAAATGAAAAAATACCGCATCACACCATAAAAATGAACTTAAAATTAGATCCACTAGTTACCAAAGAATTGCCTTATGATAAGGTCAATTCTAATAATCCGAGGCAGGTTGAGGCGGCATGCTTTTCGTTTGTCACTCCAAAAAAACCTTCCAATCCACAACTGCTGCATACAATTGATGAAGTAGTAGAACAAATAGGTTTAACCCTCGAGGACACTGCAGGA
>JBOFUD010000399.1:0-4206 GCA_051652385.1 Flavobacterium sp. | reverse complement strand
TATCTTTACTTGCCAAATTAGCTCAAAATTCATCATACCTCCGTCAATAGTTACGACTCGAACGCAGTACTGAAATGATTTGTTTTGAATATAAACCGATGCGACTAAATGATGGTTTTTTAATAGTTGACACATTTTTTTTGCCTGCTGCTTTTGAGTGACCAAACTAACTATGGTACCTTTTTTGATGAGATCTGGGTACACCTCAGGAAAATTTAAGGCACCATAATCACAGTTTTGAATGCTGTCGAATACATCCATCATAAGAAATTCTGTGGGCGTTTTATAATTTTCTAAAATAGCATCAAAGGCTTCGTTCCACACATTTATCAACATTTGTACTTCATCTGACCATATATGTGGGTCAAGTTGAAATTTTAGATAGTGCATGCAATGCGTTAATAAATACCATTTTAATTGATTTTTGTAAACGGAATTGTCTGCGGCAAAAAGACAATTTCCATGTGTGTCTACCGATTGATTTTTGAGATCTTCTTCGATAGTTTTCCAGTTTTTTCTTTGATCCAATACGCCATTTTGAATAATAAAATGAAAATAATCAAAGGCGAAGGGGCGATCCATTCGTGCGAATTCCCAGTTTTGTAAGGCCAAATAATTTTGATTGTAAGTAATGTTAGAAGAGGTAAAGTCTCCGTGTGTTAGCCCGATGGTTACCACCTCGTCTGGATTTATTAAGTCGAGAACGCGTTCTATTTTGCGCAATATGTTTTTTGGAATCCTGTTGTCTTGTAGAGCCAAAAATTCATCTTCAAGGTGAGAAAACCAGGGCCATTTGCGGACCTGAATACTTTGTTTTCTGAGTGCTATCATTTCATTCAAGACTTTTAGGTGCGTCTCTGTAATGGCTGTATTCTTCTGATTTTTTTCAGAAATATCTGAAAGTTGAATGATTCTTTGATTGATATAGTGCACACTAGGCATTGCAAATGTTGTGCTGGTTCCTTGTAAATTTTTTATAAACTGATATTCATTATGAAGAAGTTGTTCCGATTTTTTGGTAGTTGAAATCTTGTAAATTGTTTTATTGGCATACAAAATAGACGAATTGTTACCGCTTTGGTTACCCGTATAGAGTGCCCAGTCTCCTTGAATATCAAAAAGTGGGCTGTTGGTTGCGCAGTAGTACCATTTTTTATGTCTCAGAAAAAGGTGTTGCAGGCGTAGCTTGAAAATAAGCTGCATGTATTTTGTGAACCAATAACTAGTAGTGTTGTTGACCGTGTAATGTTTTAAAAACAATGGCGACTCGTTTTTGGCATTCCAAATCCATCTTGGTGAGCCATCATTATTTCTAATGTAGTATACATGAATACTTCTTTGGTTGGCTTTGCGCTTTTTTTCATCAAGCGTATATCCTACATTGTGAAAAATTGTTTTCATGGTTTCAAGTTTGGGTACTTTTTACCAATTGAAAATCATGCCAATGCGCTAGAGTGCCGTATTTGTTGATTTTTTTATGCTAAGCAGCTGTTGTTTTTTTCCATTTTTTGGAAATTGTTTATTTTTTGGAAAATTACTGCTGCTGTTACGGGGTTGATTGCAGGGCGAAACTGTATTTTGCGATACTATCGAAGGAAGGCACGGAACAGTGTTTCCTTCTGCAAAAAAAAATCCATAAGGTTTTATTTTAAACGCAATAAATCGGCTTCGTTACGAAGTGTAATGTGAATGCTGCGTTTGAAGTGAAATTTATAAAAGTCGTTGTCCTACTAATGATGAAGCTCCGACTGTAAATGAAGATACAATGTATCAAAAGACTTGGTGAATTGAACTACTTATTTAATAAGTCTGCCTTTATTTGGGTTATTTTTTCAATAACATCTTTAATGTTTTGATAGTTGGTGATGTCTTTTTTGATAAAATCATAAGCGCCCAAATCATAAGCCTCGGTGATAATTTCTGAACTGACCTCACCTGAAACCATGACAACATAAATTTCAGGATGGGTATTTTTTATTTGTTTTAAAATATCAAAGCCCGATAAACCGTCCATATTTTGATCTAGAAAAATGATGTCTGGTTTTTTATCTAAATTTTTTAAACAATCTTGGCCATTGTCAAAATAAGTGATGGCTGTAAAGTTTAAATTTTCAAGGTACTGTTGCAGAATATTAGCGTAAAAAAAATCGTCATCAATGATGAAAAACGTGTATTGGGGTTCCATGGGTTTATATTTGTATTTTGTGTAGCTATTTTTATACCAAAAATAAAATCTGTTGCAGTAGAGTGAATTACAACAGGTTTGCGTTGTTGTTTTTCCATGATCTGGATTTTTTTTCCATTATTTGGAAGGAATTAATCAGTAATGATATTTTTTAGTTGATTGATGGATGTTTTCAAAATGGGTAGCATGTAGTCGAATAAATGTTTTATTTCGGCTCCGTTTGTGTCTAATTTTGATCGCATTTCAATTTCCTGTAGTGCCTTCATCACGCTAAGTATTCCCATACTTTCAACGCTTGGTTTTATTTTGTGAACTATTTTGCCAATTTCAATACTATTATCTTCTAAGTAAGCATTTTCTAATTCTATAATTGCTGTTGAGGTCTGCTCGATAAAAATAGTGATCATTTTTTTGACAAACAATTCATTGCCTCTGCTTAATTCTTGAATCTTTGTCAAATCATAAACTAGGGTTTCTTTGTTTACAATTTTAACCGCTGTTTGTTTTGGGTTAACGGTATATTTAGCTATGGTTTCTATGAGTAAATACTCGTCAAATGGTTTGGTCACATAGTCATCCATACCGGCATTTTTGCATTTTTCGATTTCCGATTTAAATGCATTTGCAGTCAAGGCAATAATGGGAGTGGTAAGTTTAAATTCGTTTCTCAAGATTTTTGTGGCTTCTATTCCATCCATTTCTGGCATTTGAATGTCCATTAAGATAATATCAAAGGTGCGGTGTTTTAAAATTTCGATTGCTTCTAGTCCGTTTTCAGCTTCGGTTACGGTACAATTAAAGTATTGCATTGAATTTTGAAGTACCATTCTGTTCATTTTATTGTCTTCTACCAGCAATATCGATAAGCCAGATATGTTTACATTCAATTCTTTATTGTTTTGTTTTACCTTATCGGGATTTCCTTTTTCAAGTGGGAGCGTGATGTAAAAAGTGGTGCCTTTTCCTTTTTCACTTTCTATATTTATTCCACCTTTCATTAGTGTAACTAGTTCTTTGGTAATGGCCATACCTAAACCGGTTCCGCCAAATTTTCTTGTTACCGCTTTGTCTTCTTGAGAAAATTTTTTGAAAATAGTTTCAACATAGCTTTGGTCCATTCCGATGCCGGTATCTGTTACTTTTATCTGAATTTTTTGATTATTTGGTCGGTCTGTAATCAATTCGCATTGTAATTCAATACGGCCTTTTGAGGTGAATTTCAGAGAATTTCCTACAAGGTTAAACAGGATCTGTTCTATTCGTAAGGAGTCTGCTTTCAAAACGATACTAATCTTCGGGTCAATGGTTGCCGAAAGTCTAAGTCCTTTTTGTTTGGCCATCGGTTGGAGCACTTTAATCACTTTGTCAATTGATTCCGCAAAAATAAAATCTATTTTTTCGAGTTCCATTTCGCCAGCTTCAATTTTTGAAATGTCGAGTATGTTATTCAATATTGCCAGCAAATGTCGCGAGGCAATTGTGCTATTGTCGATGTATTTTTTTTGTAAATCGGTAAGTTCTTGTTTACTTAATTCTCTCAAAAAGCCTATAATGGCATTAAGCGGTGTTCTAATTTCATGACTCATATTGGCTAAGAATACTTCTTTGGCCTTTGACGCGTCTTCTGCGGTTAATTTTTGTTTGTTGAGCTCAATTTCTAGTTTTTTCTGCTCGGTAATGTCAAGGTGTATTCCTACAGAACCTACCAAATTACCGTGATCATCATAATTTGGGGCGCCGCTTATAGCCCACCATTTAAGATCTCCTCTTTTGTCTTTTATGGGTATTTGATAGACATCAGAAATCCCTTGATTGCGGAGTTCTTTTTTATGTTGCATGATGTCATAATTCTCGCCAAAAACAAATATTTCTGAAGGATTTTTGCCTATTAAATCTTCAACAGCGTAACCTGACATAGCCGAAAAACTTTGATTTGCAAATTGGATGATTTCTTGATTGTCCACTTCAATAAGTCCTAAGTTCATGTTAGAAATAATATTACGATATTTTTCTTCTTGATA
>JBOFUD010000398.1:0-3760 GCA_051652385.1 Flavobacterium sp. | reverse complement strand
TTAACATTTTTGAAATTTCGTCTAAACGTGGAGTCAGTATGATTTCGATTCGTCGATTTTTTGCTTTTCCTTCGGCGGTGGCGTTGCTTTGCAATGGAGCATATTCGCTACGACCAGCTGCGGTTAGGTTTTGCTTGTTTACTTTTTTGTTTTCGCCCAAAATGGCCACGATGGCTGTCGCTCTTTTGGTCGATAAATCCCAGTTGTCAGCAATAGGACCTGCGCTTTTAAAGCCATCATCATCGGTATGCCCTTCGATTAGTACGGCAATCTCTGGATTGTCGCCTAAAACTTTGGCTACTTCTACTACTGCTTTTTTCCCTTCGGAACCTACGGCCCAACTTCCGGAATTGAACAATAATTTGTTTTCCATCGAAACGTACACTTTTCCGTTTTTTTGTTCAACAGTCAAACCCTTCCCTTCAAAACCATTAAGGGCTTTTGAGAGGGTTTCCTTGAGGTTTTTCATGGCTTCTTCTTTGGCGGCAATCAAATCTTCGAGTTCCTGCAGACGGTTGGCGCTTTTGCTCAATCGTTCTTTTTCGATGGCTAAGGCTTTGCTTTTGGCATCGAGCTCGGCTAAAAGATCGTTGTTTTTTTTCATGTTGGCTTGTAAGGCATCGCCGCTATTTTTGGCGAGTGCAGCATAGGACTCTTGCAGTACTTTGTACTTGTTTTGTGTCGCGGCATAATCAGCCTGTACTTTTTCTAGCTGCGACTTGGTTTTGTTGAGATCGTTGGTCAAACTTTCTTTCTCGGTGGCCAATTGGGTTTTTGCGTTTTGCAGTTCACCGTTTTCGTCGGTTAACGTGGCGTGTTCTTTTTGTAAGTTGGCCAATTTATTTTCTAATTCGTTGTAGATTTTTTTGGAAACACAAGAGCTGGCCAATAGCACTATGGCTGAGGCGAGGAAGATTTTTTTGATCATGATATGTATTTAGAATGATGTTGTTTTTATGATATATGTTGTTTTTGGCACGCTCCCCTAGCCCTGATGGGAGCGGCATCCTTGTGGGGCGGGGTTCGCCCGACAAGATACAGCGGACAGCAGGAATTGGCTCCTGAACCTTATTCGATTTCGACCAAAACAGGGCAATGATCGGAATGCATAGCGTCTGGCAAAATAACGGCCCGTTTGAGTTGATGTTGCAGGGAGTCGCTGACCAAATTGTAATCGATGCGCCACCCTTTGTTATTGCCTCGGGCGCCGGCGCGATAGCTCCACCACGAATATTGATGGGGTTCTTGATTAAAATGGCGAAAACTGTCGATGAAACCTGAATTGATGAATTGGTCTAACCAAGCGCGCTCTTCGGGCAAAAAACCAGAAGTATTTTTGTTGCGAACGGGATCGTGTATATCGATGGGTTGGTGACAAATGTTGTAATCACCACAAATGATAAGGTTGGGAATGTCTTTTTTTAATTCGGTTATGTAGCGATGAAAATCGTCCATGTATTTGAATTTATGCTCCAATCGGTCGCTGTTGGTTCCCGAGGGTAGGTATAGACTCATTATGGAACACTTGTCGAAATCGGCTCTAAGGTTGCGTCCTTCGAAATCCATGTGCTCGATTCCCGTACCAAACGTGACGGCATTGGGCTCGATTTTGGACAAAATGGCTACACCAGAATAGCCTTTTTTGGTGGCTGGAAAATAGTATTGATAGGGATACCCCGCTTTTTCAATATCGGCCACAGGAATTTGATCTTCGTTGGCTTTGATTTCTTGAAGACAGATGACATCAGGATTGGCTTGCTGTAACCAATCAAGAAACCCTTTGGTGATGGCAGCACGAATTCCGTTAACATTATAAGAGATGATTTTCATGTTTTAGAGGGGTTAAAATTTGTTGCAAAAAATTGAATTACTACTTGGATTTAACGATAATTAAATATTGAAATAAAATAGTATTATGGTTTTTTGAGGAATTCAAAAGTAGTAAAAAAGTGGAAGTTTGTTTGACAAAAACCAAATAAATTGCCCTTTTTTTCTATCTTTGCGGCTTGCTCAAAAACAAAAAATAAATGGGTTTAGTTACCGCAAAAGAAGTTGCGAAAGCAATAAAAACGGATAAATACGGGGTTTTTGGCACTTTCTCGGGATGGTTACTGATGAAAGTTTTGAAGATTTCTACTTTAAACAAAATTTACAATAGGAATAAACATCTTAGTGATGTTGAATTCTTGAATGCTATATTGGATGAATTTGAAATTAAATTTGAAATTCCAAAAGAAGACTTTAAAAGATTGCCAAAAGATGGCGCTTACGTAACGATTTCAAACCACCCTTTGGGCGGAATTGATGGTATTTTGTTATTGAAATTAATGCTTGAAAAAGAGCCGAATTTCAAGATTATTGCCAATTTTTTATTGCACCGCATCGATCCGATGAAGCCCTACATTATGCCGGTGAATCCATTTGAAAATCACAAAGACGCCAAATCGAGCGTAGTGGGCATCAAGGAAACCTTGCGTCATTTAAAAGATGGTAAACCTCTTGGTATTTTTCCTGCTGGCGAAGTATCTACCTATAAAGACGGAAAATTAATGGTCGACAAGCCCTGGGAAGAAGGCGCTATTAAAGTAATTCGCAAAGCGCAAGTCCCGGTCGTTCCTATCTACTTTCACGCTAAAAACAGTAATTTATTTTACTTTTTATCCAAGTTAAGTGACACGTTACGCACTGCCAAATTACCTTCGGAATTGTTGACACAAAAAAATAGGGTCATCAAAGTTCGTATAGGAAAACCCATTTCGGTTGCGGAGCAAAATGAGTACGAATCGATCGAGGAATACTCAGAGTTTTTAAGAAAGAAAACCTATATGCTGGCCAACCCGTTTGAGAAAGACACCACTTTCATGAGCAATAATGCATTAAAAGGCAGCAAAAATCCCAAAAAAATTGTAACCGCAGCTTGTCCTGAAAATATGATAAGCGAAGTGGAACTGTTGCGCAACACAGATTGCCGTTTGTTGCAAAGCAAAAACTACGAGGTGTTTTTTGCCAAAGCCAAAGACATTCCAAGTATCCTCCATGAAATCGGACGCCTGCGCGAAATAACGTTTCGAGAGGTTGGCGAAGGCACTAACGAATCTATTGATCTTGATAAATTCGACAAGTATTATCGTCATTTATTTTTGTGGGATGATGAGGCTAAAAAAATTGCAGGAGCTTACCGAATGGGATTAGGCAGCGAAATTTACCCCAAATACGGCTTGGATGGTTTTTATTTGAATGGACTCTTTCGTTTTGAGTCTGAATTGCATGACATGCTTCACAAATCGATCGAAATGGGTCGTGCTTTTATCATTAAAGAATACCAACAAAAACCAATGCCTTTGTTTTTGCTGTGGCGCGGCATCATACATACTACTTTACATTTTCCGGAACACAAATATTTACTGGGTGGAGTGAGTATTAGCAATCAATTTTCAGATTTCTCTAAATCACTTATGATCGAATTCATGAAATCTCATTATTACGATCCGTACATTGCCCAATATGTTCATCCTAAAAAAGAGTATAAAGTAAAACTGAAGGATGCTGATAAGGATTTCGTTTTTAATGAAACCGATGCCGATTTGAATAAATTTGACAAAATTATCGATGAGCTCGAACCTGGTGTTTTGCGTTTGCCGGTATTAATCAAAAAATACATCAAACAAAATGCTCGATTGGTTGCATTTAATGTAGACCCGCTTTTCAATAACGCTATTGATGGTCTGATTTACATCAGAATAGAGGACATTCCTGAAAG
>JBOFUD010000397.1:0-2395 GCA_051652385.1 Flavobacterium sp. | reverse complement strand
TTAGAAACTAGGTGCGATTTTATCAATATAGTTTTTAATGTTGCTAAAGGAGGGTTGCAGTTGTTGTACAATTTTTTCATTTGAATACATTGTATTGGTGTGTGAAGCAATTGCGATTACTTTGCTAAAAGTCCTTTTCTTGATTCCTAAAAAAGCGGCTATGGCATCTATTTTCCAGGCTAATGAAGTAAAAAAAGGACTGGCATATTGTGCTGGTCTTTTTGCTTTTAAAGCATCGGCGATCATAAACAATAAGTCTTTGTAGATAATGTTCTCTGCAATTAAGGTAAATCGTTCGTTACTGCATTCACTTTTCATCAAGCGGTAGGCAATACGCACCACATCTGGAACGGCAATACAACCAGTTGAGCCTAAGGTGTAAAAATGCATCCTTTTTTTTACAGTAGTAAATAAAGTACCGCTTCCTTGATCAGGAAATCCAGGTCCAAGAATGATACCGGGATTAATAATGATTACTTTTAGCCCCTCTTGCTGCCCACGCCACACCTCCATTTCAGCTCCATATTTTGAAATAGCATAGTCGCTATGGGGTTTTTCTGGATTCCATTCGGTGCATTCTTTGATTTCGATTTCGTGGGCCGCCAAATCACCCAAAGCGGCAATCGAGCTAACGTGACACATTTTTTTTATGGCATACGCCAAACAAAAATTGACAATGTTAGCTGTTCCTTCAATATTTGTTTTTCGAATGGTTGCTTCATCTTTTGGGTCAAACGAAATAAAAGCAGCACAATGGTACACCTGTTGGATGTTTTGAAACGCAATTTCTAGTGAAGGTATATCCAGTATGTCACCTGCAATCCATTCGATATCGGCGTATAAATGATCTTTATTGTAGTAGGTAAATAGCGCTTTTGTTTTATTGCAATGCGCTTCTGTTCGATACAAAGCCCTCACTTTTTCGCCATTTTCAAGTAAATGTAATAGCAAATGTGCGCCTACTAAGCCGGTTCCTCCAGTAACTAATATCATATAGACAAAGATACTCTTTTGTTGTAAAGGAGCAAAGTCTTTCATTTCTTTAGAATTTTGAAATTGTCATTGCTTTTGAAATTGTTATCTTTGTGAAAATCGAAAAAAAATGAAAAATTTTATTGAAGAAGTGACTTGGAGAGGAATGCTCCACGATGTAATGCCAGGCACCGAAGAACATTTGATGGAGCAAATGCGTGTGGCATACGTGGGGATTGACCCAACTGCCGATTCATTGCATATTGGTCATTTGGTGGGGGTAATGTTGTTAAAACATTTTCAGTTATCAGGACATAAACCGCTTGCGTTGGTAGGAGGAGCTACAGGGATGATTGGAGATCCTTCCGGGAAATCAAATGAGAGAAATTTATTAGATGAAGCCACCCTGCGTCATAATCAAGAGGCGATAAAAGGGCAATTGTCTCGTTTCTTAGATTTTACGTCGAATAATGACAATGCTGCCGAATTGGTTAATAATTACGATTGGATGAAAGAATTTTCGTTTCTGGATTTTATTCGTGATATCGGAAAACACATTACAGTCAATTATATGATGGCCAAGGATTCGGTAAAGAAACGTTTGACTTCTGAAGCTGCCGAAGGAATGTCTTTTACCGAGTTTACGTATCAGCTCGTGCAAGGCTATGATTTCTTGCATTTGTACCAGGCTAAAAAGTGTACGTTGCAAATGGGAGGAAGCGACCAATGGGGAAATATTACTACCGGAACCGAAATGGTTCGTAGAATTGCCAGTGGAAAAGCCTATGCGTTGACTTGTCCGTTGATTACCAAAGCGGATGGAACAAAATTCGGAAAATCTGAAGGCGGAAATATCTGGTTGGATGCCGCTAGAACATCGCCGTATAAATTTTACCAATATTGGTTGAATACCTCAGATATAGATGCCGAAAAATACATCAAAATTTTCACCTTCTTGTCGAAAGAAGCCATTGAAGATTTGACGAATCAACACCGTGAAGCACCACATTTGCGTTTGCTACAAAAGCGTTTGGCAGAAGAAATCACGATTATGGTGCATTCTGCAGCTGATTTAGAAAACGCGATTAAAGCTTCTGGTATTTTGTTCGGAAATGCCACGGCCGAGGATTTGAAACAATTGGATGAAGCTACTTTCTTGGAAGTTTTTGATGGCGTTCCACAAGCTGAAATCGCTAAAAGTGACTTGGAAGCTGGTTTGGAAATCATTGCGGTTTTGAATGAAAAAACTGGGTTCTTTAAGTCCAATGGTGAAGCACGACGTGCTTTAACGGCTAATTCTATTGCTGTAAATCGTGAAAAAATTAAAGAAGACTTTATATTGACTACCAATGATTTAATCAACAATCAATTTGTATTGTTGCAAAGTGGTAAGAAGAATTATTTTGTGATAAGAGTGGTGTAA
>JBOFUD010000396.1:0-2671 GCA_051652385.1 Flavobacterium sp. | reverse complement strand
GCTCTTTTCATTAAATCGTGACCACAAAAAGCTGAAATCATCATTAATAAAGTTGATTTTGGCGTATGAAAATTGGTGATCATACAGGTGGCAATGCTAAAATCGTGAGGAGGGAAAATGAATTTATTTGTCCAACCATCAAAAGGATTTAGCGTGCCTTGTGAAGAAACAGAGCTTTCTACCGCACGCATAGAGGTAGTTCCCACGGTGCAAATGCGTTGTTTTCTTTCCTTTCCTTGATTGACAATATCACAAGCTTCTTGAGTGATTTTTAGCTCTTCTGAATCCATTTTGTGTTTCGACAAATCCTCTACCTCAACTGGATTGAAGGTTCCAAGGCCCACGTGCAAGGTTACCTCGGCAAATTTAATGCCTTTGATTTCGAGACGTTTTAACAAATGTTTTGAAAAGTGCAATCCTGCCGTTGGTGCCGCTACAGCGCCTTCTTCTTTGGCATAGATGGTTTGGTAACGCTCCGCATCTTCTTCGTTAACTTCTCTGTTAATGTATTTTGGGATAGGTGTTTCCCCTAGTTCGGTCAATTTGTTACGAAATTCTTCATAAGAACCGTCATATAAAAAACGAAGGGTTCTTCCACGAGAAGTGGTATTATCAATTACCTCAGCTACTAATGAATCGTCGTCGCCAAAATACAATTTGTTTCCGATACGAATTTTACGTGCTGGATCAACTAATACATCCCATAATCTTTGTTCAGCATTTAATTCTCTCAACAAGAAAACTTCGATTCTTGCCCCCGTTTTTTCTTTGTTACCATATAAACGAGCTGGGAAAACTTTGGTGTTATTTAAGATCAACACATCGCCATCATCAAAATAATCAATTACATCTTTGAACATTTTGTGTTCGATGGTTTGCTTTTTTCGATCGATTACCATCAAACGAGACTCGTCTCTATTTTCGGCTGGATATTCGGCAAGAAGCTCTTTGGGTAAATTGAATTGAAAATGTGATAATTTCATATTTGAGTATTAAGATATTAGAACTTTGTAGCAAGACAAACTGACGCAACACAAAGCCGTTTGCAAATATACGACTCCCAACTAGGCGTTGTCAAGTGTTTTGGGGTTTATTTTGCTTTTTACAGCAAACACGCCTTGTTAGAAGGCATTATAATTCCCTTACTGTGAAGCCTATTTCTTTCCAATCGTTCCAAAAATCGGGGTAGGATTTAGAAACCACCTCAGCATTATTGATGATAATGGGTACTTTCAACGCTAAAGGCGCAAAAGCCATAGCCATACGATGATCATTATAGGTGTCGATGGCTACCTCTGGCACAATAGCATTTGAGGGCTCCAAAGTCAGACTTTCGTTGGTAACTTCAATAGCAGCGCCCAATTTTGTCAGTTCTACTTTTAGTGCTTCCAACCTATCGGTTTCTTTAATTTTTAAGGTATGCAATCCGGTTAAATGACATCCAATTCCGAGACCAAAGCAGGTTACAACTATAGTTTGAGCAATATCGGGAGACGAATTTAAATCGCAGATTAGAGATTGCAAATTGTAGCTAGACTCTTTTCGGAGTATCATGCTGTTGTTTTCAAAAACAGTCGTCACGCCCAACCCTTTATAAATCTCGACCAAAGCGCTATCGCCTTGCAAACTATTTTGTTGGTAACTTGACAGTCGGATTTCGGTTCCAATTTCAGACAAGGCAACCAAACTAAAAAAATAAGAAGCCGAACTCCAATCGGATTCTACGACCAATGTTTGTGGTTTTGCGTTTGTGAGGAATGGCTGTACCGTAATGACATTTGCTTCAAAAGAAGTGCTTACTCCAATTTTATTGAGCAAAGCTAAGGTCATTTTGATGTAAGGAACAGAAGTGATTTCTCCAACTAAAGTCAATTCGAGACCCTTTTCTAACTGAGGTGCCACCAACAAAAGTGCCGAAATATACTGACTGCTTACATTGGCAGGAATGCTCACTTTTGATTTGGTGATTTTTTGTCCTTTGATGCGAATGGGAGGAAATCCTGCTTCCTTTTCATAGGTTATTTGAGCGCCCAATTGTTGCAACGCCTCTACCAATACTTTAATAGGACGTTCGGTCATGCGTTGAGAACCGGTCAAAAGCACCTCTTTCCCTTCGGTTACTGCAAAATAAGCGGTAAGAAAGCGCATGGCTGTTCCCGCATGATGTACGTCTACTACTTGTGCTTGGTTAGCGGTGAATGGTAAATTTAACGCTTTCATCATCACTTCAGAATCATCTGAATTGGAAGTGTTTTCTAGAGAAAGAATTGGATATAAGGCTTGTAAAAGCAATAATCGATTGGTTTCGCTTTTGGAACCTGTTATAGCGATGGTCGCTTGCAAATCGCTAAGCGCCGATTGTAATGCTACATTCATAGTAATAATTATGGGTTATGAATCGAAAGTTTTGAGGTAAATCTCCAACTTTTGTTCCACTAAATTAGGCCGCAATTTACTACTACTCCTTCACAATTCATAACGCATTAACCATATTTTATTTCAATTTTTGGTTGTTTTTGTGACGCTCTTTGTCTCTTATTGATTTGAAATCCATTTTTTTATCAAATGCGGCTTGCAGATCAATTCCGGTTTGATTGGCCAAACACAATACTACAAAAACCACATCAGCGAGTTCCTCTCCTAGATCTTTGTTTTTATCGCTTTCTTTTTC
>JBOFUD010000395.1:0-19414 GCA_051652385.1 Flavobacterium sp. | reverse complement strand
CGCAAATGAAACGCTACGAACAAGCCAAAAAAAGTTTTGATAATCCTGTTGTGATCGTGACGCAAGTGGAAGCAGAAGCAGCAGAAAAAGGTTTCGCTACGCAAAAGAAAACTTGGAAATTTAGCGCCAAAAATGTAAGAGATTTTGGTATAGCTACCTCTCGCAAATTCATTTTTGATGCTATGGCGGTGCAATTAGGCGGCAAAGTTGTTATGGCTACCTCGGTTTATCCAAAGGAAGCCAATCCGCTGTGGGAAGAAACCTCCACAAGAACAGTTGCCCACACTTTAAAAAGTTATTCAGCACACACTTTTGATTATCCCTACCCCAAAGCCGTTTCAGTTTCGGCAGAAGATCAAGGAATGGAATATCCGATGATTTGTTGGAATTTCGGGAGACCTGATGCTAATGGAACCATCAATCCACTCATAAAAAACGGCATGATTGGCGTTATTATTCATGAGGTAGGTCACAACTTTTTCCCTATGATTGTCAATTCAGACGAACGACAATGGTCATGGATGGACGAGGGATTGAATACGTTCATGCAATATATGGCCGAACAAGAAATGGGAACTAATTTCCCGTCGCGTCGTGGCCCCGCCAAAAACATTGTTCCTTATATGAGCGGTGATCAAAAAATGCTAGAGCCCATCATGACCAATTCAGAAAGTATTATCAATTTTGGAAATAATGCGTACGGTAAACCTGCTACAGCTCTCAATATTTTGAGAGAAACTGTTATGGGTCGTGAATTATTTGATCATGCTTTTAAAACCTATGCTAATCGTTGGAAGTTCAAACATCCTACCCCAGAGGACTTTTTTCGAACCATGGAAGATGCCTCGGCCTTTGATTTAGATTGGTTTTGGAGAGGTTGGTTTTACTCCACAGATGTAGTTGATATCGGTATTTCAGAAGTAAAACAATATTATGTTACGGATACTCCGACTGCAGAATTCAAAAATTCGAAGATTCGAAAAGGACGTTTTGGTGAAGAAAAAGGCCCTTTCGTATATTTGGTAAATGCTTCCAATGAAGAACTGAAAGCAAGCGATAAAAGAGCCCTGAAGGTAGCCGAATTCAAATTACTCTCGGATTACGTAAACGAAAAACTGACCGTTGAAGAAAAAACTACTTTAAAAGCTCCAAATTATTTTTATGAAGTAACCTTTACCAAACCGGGCGGATTAATTATGCCTATTTTGGTGGAATTGACTTACGAGGACGGCAGTACAGAAAACTTTACCTATCCCGCTCAAATTTGGAGAAAAAACAATGACACGGCTCGAAAAGTATATGCTACGTCAAAAGCGATCCGAAAAATTGAAGTCGATCCCAAACAAGCCACTGCCGATATTGATGTTACCAATAATAGCTGGCCAAAAGCCGAAGAAAAATCAAAATTCGATTAATCAAACGAAACTATTGTATCCCCTAAGCCCGATTGTTATCGGGCTTACTTTTTTTCAAAATATTTCTCTTTTCCAGATTTGTTTAAATAAAAACATTTTAAATAAAGAAAAAAATTAAACTTAAAACAAAAGAAGGACGCGCTCGATAGCCGAAAACAAGTATAATTTTAATAAGTTTGCTTAAGGTTATAGGATAGCCATCCACTAAAAAGCAGAAAAATGTCAATCGCTGAAAATTTACTAAAAATAAAAGAATCACTTCCAGAAAACGTATCACTAGTTGCGGTTTCAAAAACAAAGCCAGTATCCGATTTGATGGAAGCTTACCAAGCAGGACAACGCATTTTTGGAGAAAATAAAATCCAAGAAATGGTGGACAAATGGGAGTCAATGCCCAAAGACATTCAATGGCACATGATTGGGCATGTTCAAACCAATAAAGTAAAATACATGGCACCGTTTGTAGCGCTGATTCACGGGGTAGATAGTTTAAAGTTACTGGAAGAAATCAACAAGCAAGCCTTAAAAAACGAGCGCGTTATTGATTGTTTATTACAAATTTATATCGCTGAAGAGGAATCAAAGTTTGGTCTAGATGCAAAAGAAATGACCACTTTGCTGACCTCTGACACTTTTTTACAAATGAAAAACATTCGGATTGTGGGACTCATGGGAATGGCCACTTTTACACAGAATCAAAATCAAATCAAAAAGGAGTTTACCCATTTGAAAACTGTTTTTGAAAGCATCCAAAAACTGCCAACTGACCACTGCCAAATGGCCACTATTTCTATGGGAATGTCTGGTGATTACCGCCTTGCGATTGCTTGCGGAAGTACTATGGTTAGAATTGGAAGTAGTATCTTTGGCGGGAGGTAAAGAGTTACGACAACAGATTAACGATTTCAGGTTTGAAATTTGAAAGCTTATTACTAAAACTGTAAACTGAACACTGAATTTGTACGCAATACTTGACATAGAAACCACTGGGGGGCAATTTAACGAAGAAGGAATCACTGAGATTGCAATTTATAAATTTGACGGACATGAAATTGTGGATCAATTTATAAGTCTTGTGAATCCCGAAATTCCGATTCAGCCTTTTGTTGTGAAACTTACAGGAATAAACAACGCCATGTTGCATTCGGCACCAAAATTTTTTGAAGTAGCCAAACGCATCATCGAAATTACCACAGACTGTGTTGTGGTAGCACACAATGCCAGTTTTGACTACCGTATTTTGAGGACAGAATTCCGTCGATTAGGATATGATTTTACTGTAAAAACCCTTTGCACGGTCGAATTGGCTCAAAAACTTTTACCCGAACAACCATCGCACAGTTTGGGAAAATTAGTCAGAGCACTTGGCATTCCCATGGCCGATAGACATCGTGCTAGTGGTGATGCGATGGCGACCGTAAAACTTTTTAAATTATTGCTCGAAAAAGATATCGAAAAAACAATTGTAAAAGAGTTAATCAAAACCGAAATAGAAAAAGGAATTGCCCCGAAACTATTGGATATTGTGCAAAGCATGCCTTCAAGAACCGGGATTTATTATATTCATAATGATAAAGGAAACCTGATTTATATTGGCAAAAGCCGAAACATTAAGAAGAGAATCAATCAACATTTTACTGGAAAATCGCATAAGTGCAAAAAAATTCAAGCCGAGGTTTTTGCTGTAACTTGTGAAGAAACAGGTAGCGAACTGATAGCTTTACTCAAGGAAAGTGAAGAAATAAAAGTCAATAAACCCATTTTAAACCGCGCGCAACGAAAAAGTATTTTTCAGCTCGCGCTCTATTCTGAGAAGGATAAAAATGGCTATTTGAACTTGAAAATCCAAAAATACGATGGACGAAAAAAAGAAATTACCTCCTTTTCTTCCTTACAAGAGGCTAAAAATATGCTGTTTAGAATTACCACAAAATATCATTTGTGTCAAAAATTAACCGGCTTATATGTCTCTAAAAAAGAATGTTTTCAATACGGAATTCAAGAATGTGATGGCGCGTGTATTGGAGAAATCACTGCTGAGGACTACAACAAAAGAGTTCAATTGTTCTTGAAAGATACTGATTTTGAGACTCAAAATATGATTATCATCGACAAAGGCCGAACGATCAGCGAACGCTCAGCTGTATTGATAGAAAATGGTATCTACAAAGGCTATGCGTTTTATGATTTAAACTACCAAATCACGAATCCAGAAATCTTAAAAAACATTTTGGTACCGATGCAAAACAATCGAGATGCCAAAAATATCATTCAGAGTCAAATTCGAAAAAGCAAAACATTAAAAGTGATTCACTTTTAGAGATTTAAAAGTATGAAATATTTACTCACCATTGTTGGGCCAACAGCTATAGGAAAAACGGCTTTGAGCATCGTTCTTGCCCAACATTACAATTGCGCAATTGTATCCTGCGACAGCAGGCAATTTTACAAAGAAATGCGCATTGGAACAGCAGTGCCAAGCGAAGTAGAGCTACAATCTGCTCCGCATCATTTTATTCAAAACAAATCAATTTTTGAGACTTATACGGTAGGCGATTATGAAAAAGAAGCGCTTTCAAAAATAGAAGAATTATTTAGCACCCATGATTTTGTGGTTTTAGTTGGCGGTTCGGGTTTGTATGTCGATGCCGTTTTAAACGGTTTTGACACTTTTCCTGCTATTGAGACAGGCATCAGAGCCACCATTCAACAGCGCTATGAAACAGGGGGAATTACGTATTTACAACACCAATTAAAGACTTTAGATCCTACTTATTTTGAAAAAATTACTTCCGAAAACCCTCAAACGCTATTGAATCCGCAACGCATGATGCGTTTTGTAGAAGTTTGTGTGGGCAGCGGAAAGCCCTATTCGTCTTTTTTGAATCAAGAAAAAAACAATCGCAATTTCACTCCAATAGTGATTGGTTTAGAAGCCGACAGAACCATACTTTACGATAGAATTAACCGTCGAGTAGCTCTTATGATGCAAGAAGGTTTGCTCGCTGAGGCGCAAAATTTGTATCCGCATCAATCACTGAATGCGCTACAAACTGTGGGCTACCGCGAATTGTTTCGCTATTTGGATGGCGAATGGGATTTGCCTTTTGCTATTGAAGAAATTAAAAAAAATACCCGACGTTTTTCGAAAAGGCAACTTACTTGGTTTAAACGAAAAGAAAACACCCAATGGTTTGATTACACCACTGATAAAAATGTTTTTATTGACTACATCACCTCAAAAATTGTTTGATAAAAATGCCCAAATGCTGGATCTCTAGCCCCGACAGAAGGGATAAACCTTGTGCGCCGGGGTTCGGCGGACAAGTTTAGGAATGATGGCGGGAACGATGTTTGCTAAAAATGCCGGATGTTTCGCTCCTTATTTGACCAAAACACTATGTTTACATTTTAATACCCTTTTTTTCAATGCCAATTTCTCCAAATTTTACTTCGATCCTATCTAAAGATTGGGACATCAATTTTACGCAATGTGCGCCTAATGGTTTTTTGAAATACACCGAATTATGCAATTTGTTACAGCTAACAGCGGCAGCACATTCGGAACTTGGAGGAATAAGCTTTGCGGACATGCAAGCATTTGATCAAGCATGGGTATTGAGTAGAATGCGTGTTGAAATCGAGGCGTTGCCAAAATGGGGCGATACGGTTACGGTGTGCACATGGATTAAGTCGCTCGAAAATTCGCGTTCGGTAAGGGCTTTGGAAGTGCATGTAAACGGGAAAAAAATAGTAGGATCGGAAACATTTTGGGCGGTTTTTAATACCCAAAAACGCCGTCCAGAAGCTTTGGTCTTACCATATAACCATTTTGAATTGTATGCTGAAAAAAAAGCTACGGTAGCTCCGTTTTCAAAAATACACCTTCAACATGAAAAAGAAATTTTGTTTGAAAAAACGGTTTGTCTCTCGGATTTAGACATTGTAAACCATGTTAACAATATAAAATACTTGGAATGGTGTTTGGATTTGGTACCGGCAGAACTGCTGATGGAGCATAAAATAACGAGTTTTGACATGAATTTCCTGAAAGAATTATCACTAAATGATACCGTTGTCATTCATGAAAACATGCAGCAAGAAGAAACAATTTATTCGATCACCAAGGAAGCAACAACTTGCTTCGCTTTGCAATTGCATTTTTGAAGCAAAAAAAAAGCTTCGAAAATTTCGAAGCTTTTTTTTTATGCAGAAGTGTTGGTTTTAACAACTAACCTAAATCCTTCCCCATGGATGTTTAAAATTTCGACATCCTCGTCGAGTTTTAAATACTTTCTTAACTTGGCGATATAAACGTCCATACTTCTAGAGGTAAAGTAGTTATCATCTCTCCAGATTTTTGTAAGTGCTAATTCTCTTGGCATCAAATCATTTTCATGTAGAATCAACATTTTTAGTAATTCATTTTCTTTTGGAGATAATTTGATTGGCTCTTCTTCGCTAAAAGTCAAAAATCTCAATTTTGAATTCAGGTGAAACTTACCGATATTGAATTCAAATTGAATTTGATCGGTTTTAACTTCAGAGGATTTTCTTTGAATGATCGCCTTAATTTTCATCAACAACACTTCTGAATCGAAAGGTTTGTTCAGGTAATCATCAGCACCTGCTTTATATCCTTTCATTACATCCTCTTTCATCGTTTTTGCGGTTAAAAAAATGATTGGCACTTCAGTGTTTTTTTCACGAATTTCTTTGGCAAGTGTATACCCATCCTTATAAGGCATCATGACATCCAAGATACAAAGATCATAATTGTCTTTTTTGAATTTTTCAAAACCTTCCATTCCATTTTTTGCTAAAACAACTTCAAAGTCGTTCAGCATTAAATAATCTTTTAAAACAGCTCCAAAATTCAAATCATCTTCTACAAGTAGAATTTTTTTATTTACATTTTCCATTTGCTAATTTATTAGTGGTATTTTAATGATAAAGGTACTTCCTTTACCTTTTTCGCTTTCTACATATACTTGACCATTATGGTCTTCAACTATTTGCTTAACGTACGCCAATCCAAGACCGTGCCCTTTTACATTGTGTAAATCACCGGTGTGCTCTCTATAAAATTTTTCGAACACTCTTTTCTGGGCTACTTTGCTCATTCCGAGACCATTGTCCTTAATTTTAATTAAAAGCATGTCTTTGATATTTTCGGTATATACATCAATCTCAGGAACACCGGGAGTGTACTTTATGGCATTTTCTAAAATATTCACGATCACATTTGTAAAATGAAAATCGTTGATCAAAACCGTTGTTCTAGTCGCACCGAAATGTAATTTTAGACTTCCTTCCCGATCCTCCAAAATTAGATTGACATGCTCTATAGCATCTTCAATTACTTCTTCAACATTTTTTGATTCTTTAATAATGTCTAACTCCTTTTTTTCTAATTTGGAAATTCGAAGCACATTCTCTACCTGTGCATGCATCCTTTTATTCTCCTCTCGAATCATTTCGAGGTATTTAAAAACTTTTTCTTTGTCGTCAATAATTTTTGGATTCCGAATGGCATCTAACGCCAAATTGATGGTTGCAATGGGCGTTTTAAACTCATGCGTCATATTGTTGATGAAATCTGTTTTAATCTCCGATATTTGACGTTGACGTATCAACTGATTCAAAGCCGAGGTGTACGCAATTAAAATAATTAAGGTAAATATTACGGACAAAACGGTTATACTTACTAACTCCGATAATAAAAATTTCTTTTTATTTGGAAACGTAACTAATAACTTATACTTCTCAGTTCCTTCATTATCTGTAAAAATTGGAGTGGTATAGGTTGCATTTTTTTCGAACGTAAAATTTTCAGAGCGAATTTTTGTTGCCAATCCATTGCTGTACACGCCAAATTCGAAATGCGTATCAACTCCGTTTTCATCTAATTCTTTTTTTATCAATTTGGTAAGAACATCATTTGAAACGCGCTCATGAATGGGTAAAGCTGCTGCAAAATCTTTATACGATATTTCTAGTTGCGCTTGATCTAAAATTTCTAAGCTTCCTGATTTTTCGATTTTAACATCGGGAATCAGACTTTTTTGAAAATCAGAATTATCGATACTGTTGTTGTTGTATATCTCTGTTTTACGTTTCGAATTAAAACTTTTAAACTTTAAATCATCTTTATTACCTGAAGAAAAAGTTGGATTAATACTATAATCCTCCGACATGATGCTATTAGAATAAACAATGGTCTTATTTGTTTTCTTATTTTTCTGAACCAACGTAAACTCCATTATGTCTTCGCGCTGCGGAATTTTACCAGTACTATCTTTGAGTTTATTGATATTGTTGTAAAAGTTATAAGCTTCTTGTTTCTCAAGCTTTTCGGCAACATTACCAATGACTTGTTTCACATGAAATTTAAACTGCTCATCGTTATTGTTAAAGGAAGAGTTAAACCAATACACCTGTACCAGTATGATTCCAATAAGAGACAAACTCATTAACAATACTAATAATCTAAAAAACATTCTATTCATGCCACAAAATTAACATTTTAACAATATAATAAATAATGCATTAACCAAATATTAACAATTAATCATCAAATTGTTTAATCTATAAAAAATTAAGAATTTTAACAACTTGTTCTTTAGTAGCCTCAAAAGTGTCGTTAGTAATGACAAAATCACTGTTTTCAATACGTTGTTTATCGGTCCATTGCATCTGTATTCTTTGCACTACGCTAGCATTTGAAACAGCATCACGTTCCATAACACGCTGAATTCTAATAGATTCCGAAGCCACAACAGCGATAATAGTATCACATTTTTTAGCACCACCACTTTCAAACAAAATCGCCGATTCATAAATAACATAGTCAAATTGTTGCTGTTTGGCAAACCATTTGTTAAAATGTTCCCCAACTTCGGGGTGCACTATCGCATTCAATTGTTCAAGTTTTTTTTTATCAGAAAAAACAATTTCAGCAAGCCCCTTTCGGTCCAAAACACCATTAAAAAACAGAATATCCCCAAATTGCGCTCTAATTTTTTTTAAAATACCCTCGGATTGCATCACCTCTTTACCGGCATCATCGGCAATATAGACAGGAATTCCATATTCCCTAAAAATTGATGCTACGGTAGTTTTTCCACTTCCGATACCGCCTGTTAATCCGATGATTTTTGTCATGACACTTTAAAAAATAGTTCAGGAAAAGCATCCTGCGGTTTTTGTTTTAGAAGGATAATTTTGAAAAAGGATACCAAAAAACCTGTTCCGTAACCCCAAAACTGTTTCCAAACCGCTATTACTGAAAGATACCCTATTTTGATGTTTTTATTCTGAATGGAAGACGTAAGAAACAAAAGGATAAAATAAAAAAAGTACAATTGCAGTAAAAAATCAAAATGTTGACTAAATAAATACAAAAGAATCGCTACCGCAAAACCAATAATGAAACAACTTGGAAAGAAGAAAGTAAGTTTGTTGTATTTTGGATACCAACTATTCAAAATAGGTCTTGCTTTTCCGAATTTATGAACTTGAATCGTAAATTTTTCCCAATCAATTCTTCGTTTATGGTACACAAATGCGTCAGGAATCAGTTTGGTTTCAAAACCTAATTCCCATAATCGAATGGATAAATCGGGATCTTCCCCAGGATGAATATTCCCAAAACCTTTTGATATTTCAAATGCCTTACGCGACAATCCCATATTAAAACTTCTGGGTTGAAATTTGCCAATCTTTTCTGATCCACCCCGAATTCCGCCGGTTGTTAAGAACGAAGTCATGGCAAAATTAATAGCTTTTTGTATGTCCGAAAAACTCGCTAAAGCTTTATCGGGACCTCCAAAACAATCCACATAATGCGTATTTAAAGAAGATTCTACCTCTTTCAGATAATTTGGAGGAATAATACAATCTGAATCAAAAATGATAAAATAATTCCCTCTCGCTTTTTGCATACCGAAATTTCTGGAATCACCGGGGCCAGAATTCGGTTTATAATAATACGAGATATTCAAAGAATTGGCGTATTTTTCGAGTACCTCCTGACACTTTATTGTGGATCCATCCTCAACAATTACTATTTCATAGACCTCATGATATTCCATTTTGGTCAAACTCAGTAACAGCTCATCGATTTCATCGGGACGATTATAAACAGGTATTATTAATGAAAAAAACATAAAGACTTGGTGGTATTAAATTTATTGTGATTTTAAAAAAAGGCTATAAAGATACTATTTATTCAAACATTTCCATGATGTCTTGACTCACTCCAACATTGGAAAAACCACCATCATGCATCAAATTTTGAAGCGTCACTTTCCGGGTTAAATCAGAGAAAAGAGTCACGGTATAGTTGGCACAATCCTCGGCTGTAGCATTGCCAAGTGGCGCCATTTTCTCAGCATAATTAATAAAACCATTAAATCCTTTTACGCCTTGACCCGCCTTGGTTGCTGTGGGTGATTGCGAAATAGTATTGACTCTAACCTTAGCTTTTTTTCCGAAGAAATAACCAAAACTTCGAGCAATCGACTCCAAAAAAGCTTTATTATCCGCCATATCGTTATAGTCAGGAAATACACGCTGTGCAGCCATGTACGACAAAGCTACGATACTGCCCCATTCATTCATTGCTTCTTTTTTGTACAACACTTGAAGCACTTTATGAAAAGAAACTGCTGAAACATTCCATCCTTTTTCAGTAAAATCATAATTTTGATTGGTATAATGATGGCCTTTGCGAACATTGACCGACATTCCGATGGAATGTAACACAAAATCAATTTTTCCTCCTAAAATAATCATAGCCTGATCTACTAAATACTCTAAATCGGCTACCGAAGTAGCATCTGCAGGAATTATTTTTGCTCCTGTTTGGGTGGCTAACTTTTCGATGGTCCCCAATCGTATCGAGGCGGGTGCATTGGTTAAAACAAAAATACCGCCTTCCTCATGCACTCGTTCAGCGGTTTTCCATGCGATAGAATTTTCATCCAGTGCTCCAAAAATAATTCCTCTTTTCCCCTTCAATAAATTATACATAACTTTCCCTTAATATCAACAAAAAACACCTTATCCATTTTATGTTACATAAAACAAATAAGGTGCCTGCTCTTTTTTTATACTTAAACTATACTTGGCACACGAACCATTTCGTCAGCATCTGCAGTATAATCTACTTTGTCCAACTCAAAACCAAAAAGATTATAAAAATCGTGACGATATCCTTGAAGATCTCCAATTTCAGCTAGATTTTCAGTGGTCGCTTGTGGCCATAGTTGAGCAATTAACTCTTGAACATCGGCTCGCATTTCCCAGTCATCTATACGGATCCGCCCTTTATCATCGGTTGCAATTTCCTCATTTGTATACAAACGCTCGCTGTACAAACGCTGAATTTGTTCGATACAACCTTCATGAATCCCTTTTTCTTTCATGATTTTGTACAACAAAGAAATGTACAAAGGAATTACTGGAATTGCAGAACTGGCCTGTGTTACTAACGCTTTATTTACCGAAACAAAGGCTTTCCCCTGTATTGATTTTAAGCTATCGGTAATCGTAAACGCAGTTGCTTCCAAATGATCTTTGGCGCGACCGATGGTTCCTTTTCGATACACTGCTTCTGTCAATGATGGTCCGATATACGAATAAGCAACTGTCATAGCGCCTTCTGCCAATAAATTTTCGGCTTTTAAAGCTTCCATCCACATAGCCCAATCTTCTCCCCCCATTACAGCAACGGTATTTTCAATATCATCACCTTCACAAGGTTGAATCGCAATCTCGCTTACTTTTCCGGAATGAAAATCCACTGTTTTATTCTCGTAGACACCTCCAATTGGTTTTAAAGTCGAACGATGCAACACACCTGTTACCGGATGTTGACGCACTGGAGAAGCCAAACTGTACACTATCAAATCCACTTGTCCAAGATCGCTTTTGATCAGGTCGATTGCTTGTTGTTTCACTTCATTCGAAAAGGCATCACCATTGATACTTTTGGCATACAAGCCCGCTTTATGTGCTTCTTTTTCGAATGCTGCCGAATTATACCATCCTGGAGAAGCTGTCTTACCCGCTGCCGGCGGTTTTTCAAAAAAAACGCCTAAAGTGGCTGCATCTGAACCAAAAGCACTCGAAATTCTAGATGCTAATCCAAAGCCTGTAGAAGCCCCGATCACCAAAACTTTTTTAGCTCCAGCGATTGGTCCTTTTGATTTAATATACTCTATTTGATTTTTTACGTTTTGTGCGCAGCCGTCTGGGTGCGATGTCAAACATATAAATCCCCTCATTCTTGGTTCAATAATCATACTATTGGATTTTCATTACTTATCTACACTATTTTACTTGATAACCATATCAATTATTTCTCGTGTTTTTAGAATATCAATTTTCTTCTCTTCGCAGGAAAGAATTTCTTTATTATATTTAGCTAAGAGAAAATTTAGATCGTTACAATCTCGAATTAAATTAAATTCTTTAGCCGAAATATCAAAAACAACTCCTTTTAATTTGTTTAACGTTCCAGCATACGCACCTGCAACAGCCCCACCTACTCCATAGGCAAAACCTTTGGACCATGCGTTTGCAAATGAAACTTATAAATATAAAAACTTACCGTCCTTTTTTACCCTATGATAGGAATTGGGATTATCTCCTTCTTGGTTTCTATCCTCTTTTGATGCTAATTTGTGAATTTGTCTTTGTTGAAAATACACACTACCATTATAGGATATTGCAAAAGCATTAGTGATTTTGGTGTTATTTTTTGAATTGAAAAAGAAAACTTGATCTGCTTCCATACTTTTTTCTAATTCTTTGAATCCAGCCATTGGCTTTCTAACCATAAACGGACCATAATTGATTGCCTTTTTATCTAAAAAATCCTCATAAGTTAAATATACACCCTCTGGATAATTTGAATTTAGAAATTCAACATTTTCAGTTGTTGAACTATTTTGAGCCCAAACAATATGTGAACATAAACCCGAAAATAAAAATAAAAAAAAACACTTCATAAAATAACAACATTGGTTGAATAGCATAGCAAATATAGCCCATTTTTTTAGTTAAGCAAGGCTTTGGCATGATTTAAGGCTGATTCAGAAATAGAGGCTCCTGATAGCATTTGGGCAATTTCCAATATTCGTTCCTCCTCAGAAAGTAACCGTAATTCTGAGGTGGTTCCCTCGCCAACCGTTGTTTTTAAGACTTTAAAGTGCGTGTCACCTTTGGCCGCAATTTGTGGTAAATGCGTAATAGCAAATACTTGCATAGCGCTACTCATTTCTTTCATGATTTCTCCCATTCGAATGGCGATTTCACCGGAAACTCCGGTATCAATTTCATCAAAAATCAAAGTAGGCATTTTAGAATATTGAGCCAATATCGCTTTAACTGCGAGCATAATGCGCGACATCTCCCCACCAGAAGCTACTTTTTTTAGCAATCCAAAATCACCTCCTTTATTAGCCGAAAATAAAAATTGCAATTCCTCTTTACCGTTCAAAAAATAGGTAGCCACTAGTTTTAAATCTATTTTAAAACGAACATTTGGCATGCCCAACTTATCCAAAATACGAGTCAACTTCTCTGATAAAACCGGAATAGCTTGCATGCGTTTTTCATGAATTTCGAGCGCCAAACCATCTAAAACCTCCTCTGCTGCAACAATGGCACTTCTTAACGTCTCAATTTCAAATTCTATAGTACTGATTGACAGCAATGATTGATCTAATTGCTCTTGAATCATGACCAATTCTGAAACTGTTTTAACTTGATGTTTTTTCTGCAAGGTGTAGAGTAACTGCAATTTTTGGTTGGTATACTCTAACTTTTCGGGATCGTTTACTAACACTTCCGCTTGTTGGTCAAGCTCGAGACTTATATCGTCGAATTCGATAATAACACTATTGATGCGCTCTAGCAATTCTTGATACTTCGCTCCAAAAGGCGCAATACGTTGCAAGGTATTTTTAATTTCCTTCAAATGATACAAAACTCCAATTTCATCCTCATTGGCTATAAGTACAGATTTATCAATGGCTTCCTTTATCGTTTCTACATTATTTAACCGTTCAAAATCCTCTTCTAATTGTTCCTGCTCGCCTACCACTAATTTAGCCGCCATTAATTCTTCCAATAAAAAAGAATGATATTCTTGCTCTTTTATTGACTCGCCTTGTTTTTTTACCAAGGAAGCCAACAATGACTTATGCGATTTAAAATTTTTCATCAACTCTTGGTATTTTGAGAGCTCGATTTTGTTGCCGGCTATGGCATCAATAATTTTAAATTGCACTTCTTCTTCCGATAATTCTTGGGTTTGCTGCTGAGAATGAATATCAATCAAAAACGAACTCAATTGCTGTAATTCCTGCAGATTTACGGGACTATCGTTTATAAAAGCGCGCGATTTACCTGAAGGTAAAATTTCTCTTCGAATGATGGTTTCATTTTCATAATCTAAATCATTCTCTTCAAAAAAGGGAAGCAAATTATATTTTGAAATTTCAAAATGCGCTTCAATAACACATTTTTCATTCGCATTTTTCAAAGAAGACAAATCAGCTCTTTTTCCCAAAACCAAACCTAAAGCCCCTAAAATTATAGATTTTCCAGCACCAGTTTCACCGGTAATTATTGAAAATCCGGAAGTAAAATCGATAGTTAATTGCTCAATTAAAGCAAAATTTTTGATAGAAAGTGAAAGTATCATTGAATTGGTTTTGTGTGAAGCTTCGCGTATAATACAAGAATAAAAAGCTGCTTAGTACTTAATTTGACTCCATTTAGTAGCGTTCATCGGTGAAATTTTGTTGAGTGTTTCAATTAAATCAGCAACTGGAATACTTGGTCCACCAGAAAAAACAGCTGCAATTTCGTCGGATTTTGCATCGAAGAAAATTCGCGTCAAGAACGCATTGGGCCTTGATTGATGCACTTTGGAAAGATTTAAAATAGCCGTTTTAATTTTCTCTTTTGAAATTTTCAAATCCGAACTCATTCCATCGAGTCCTTGATGGTAGTCCGATAAAGATTGACGATATGGGGCAAAAGTGGCAGACAATAAATCATTGGTCAAGAAAAAGCGATTTTGAACACCATCTGCTTGACTCCATCCTTTATACCCCCCTTGCTGTGCTACATTCAAAATATTTTGAGCCATTTCGATATTAGAATCCCCGCTAAAACTTTGAAAACTGTCTCTGTTTAAACCTAAAATAACATAACAATAATATGCTAAAACAGACACTAAATTCGAATCAAAAACAGCTGGATTAAAAATTAAATTCTCGAATTCAACGTATTTAAAATTAAAATCTTTGTCATTAAAGTTAAATACTGGCGAATTATAGGTCGAATTAAAGATCAATCGGGAGGATTGTACTTGAATGGTCCCTGAAAACAGATCTGAATTAACCGCAGAAAGTGTAATAAACATAGAACACTTTATCTTTTCATGCTGTTTGAGTACTTGCCCAGTCCAATCCGTTTTATTAACAAACTCGTTGAGGGCAATTTCTAAATTTTTAATTACTTGCTGGTTGGTGTTGGTCACTTTTTGAGCATTAACAACCACCGAACAATTTAATTGCTGGGCATTTACAGGAATACTACTAAAAATTATCAAAAAAATCGCGCCTAAAAGTCTGTACATATCTAAAGGGTTGGTGGATGAAAACGACTAAAAAACTAAAAAAGTAGGCCTCAAACAATCAAGAGGTTACCAGTTGCGCACAAACTTTATCCATAATATCAATCGCTACAGCGGTTTTGGACTTCAACTCCATGGGTTCGATATTAAAATGTTTGTCTATAAAGGTAACTTTATTTGTTGTTTTACCAAAACCTGCACCCTCATCTTGCAACGAATTAAGTACAATGAAATCTAAATTCTTTTTTTTAATTTTTACCTTGGCATTTTCAATTTCGTTCTCTGTTTCCAATGCAAAACCAATTAAAATTTGATGTTTTTTTATACCCCCCAAAGTTGCCAAGATATCTTTAGTTTTCTCCAATTCTATGACAAAACTATCGGCCGACTTCTTAATTTTTTGGTCTGCTACATTTTTAGGTCGGTAATCAGCAACAGCTGCGGCAGCAATAGCAGCATCTACGTTGGGAAAAAGATCGACACATGCCTGATACATTTCTTGGGAGGATACCACAGGAATTACTTGTATAGCCTCATACGAAGGCTGGCAATGGGTAGGCCCGGAAACCAAAAAAACTTTAGCACCCAAGGCGGCGGCTCTATCCGCAATATCAAAGCCCATTTTTCCTGAAGAATGATTTCCTATAAAACGAACAGGATCTATAGCTTCGTACGTTGGTCCTGCTGTAATTAAAATTGTTTTTCCTTTCAACGGAAGCTGTTCTTCCAAATCATTTTCGATAAAAGTGATGATGTTTTCAGGTTCAGCCATTCGACCTTCGCCTGAAAGTCCACTAGCCAATTCACCACTTTCGGCGGGTATCATGACATTACCGTAAGATTGTAGTTTTTGAAAACTTTGTAGCGTTGAGGGATGTTTGAACATGTCTAAGTCCATAGCAGGCGCAAAATACACCGGGCATTTTGAAGACAAATAAACAGCGAGTAAAAGGTTGTCGCACGTTCCATTTGCCATTTTGGACATGGTATTGGCCGTAGCGGGAGCGATCAACATAAGATCACCCCAAAGTCCCAAATCGACATGGTTATTCCACAACTCTTTTGATTCTTGATTAAGAATAACATCTTCGGCTATTTCTTTATCAAAAAAAGTGGCATAAACAGGGTTTTTGGATAGGGCGGATAATGTTAGTGGGGTTACAAAATCCTTAGAAGCAGGTGTCATGACCACTTGGACTTGAGCACCTGCTTTTATAAGAAGTCGCACTAATGAGGCAGTTTTATAGGCAGCGATTCCACCAGAAACGCCTAGTAAAACCTTTTTGCCTTTTAGAACAGACATACGTACTATTATTTGGTTGTATCTCTATAGTAAATTTTACCATCTAACCATTCTTGCACTGCTAAAGCGTGTGGTTTAGGTAATTTTTCGTAGAATTTAGAAACTTCAATTTGTTCCTTATTTTCAAAAACTTCCTCTAGACTGTCGTTGTAGGTAGCAAACTCCTCTAATTTTTCTGTCAATTCTTTTTTAATTTCAGAATTGATTTGGTTTGCTCTTTTAGCCATAATGGTTATCGCTTCATACACGTTCCCAGTTGGTTCCTCAATTACAGTTTTGTTGTAGGTAATTGTATTTACTGGAGCATTCGTCTTCTTTAAATCCATGACTTTATTTTATTTAGTAAATTTTTGTAACTCGTTTTCAATTTTAGCCAACATATCATCAGCTTTTTCTTTGTATTCTGTATCGGCTTTGTATTTTAAAAGTGTAGTGTAAGCCATTTTAGCTACTTGCAGGCGTTCTTGCATTTTTTGAGGAATACTGTTGATGGCTAAGTGGTACGCAGAATCTAATTTATAGTACAGGGCATTTTCTTTGAATGCCGTTCCTGGATAATCGGAAATGAAATTATCTAATGCTATTTGAGCAGATTTGTAATCCATGATTTTATTGTAACCAATAGCATTTTCATAGACTTTTTTCTCAATTTTCTCGCTTAAGGTACGCATCGTTGCATTGGCTTCGGCTAGATATTCAGAATTTGGATAATTATCAATAAAATTTTGCAGTTTATCTATTGCTTTAAACGTGTCGACTTGATCAAGACTATAAACGGGAGAAAGCATTGAATAGCACTTGGCTCCCAAATAAGCTGCTTCCTGCACTTTTTCGCTTCTGGGGTAATTGGAGGCGAAACTTTCAAATTGATAGCCGGCCAAATAATATTGTTTTGTTTTATAGTAGGCTTGCGAATACATGTAAAACATTTTTTCTGCCTGTGGTTTGCCTCGGTACGCAGGGGCTATTTGTTCAAAAAGTCGGATGGCTTTGGTATATTTTCCAGCATCATACAGCTTTTCTGCTAATTCATATTTTATTGCTACGTCTTCTGTTTTTAAAGCTTTTTGATATTCTCCACAAGAACCTAAAGTAAGGGCAAGAATTAGTAACGCAACAATTTTCTTCATTTATTTTACTTTTATTACAATTTTAAATATCATCTGATTAAAAAACAACCATAACTTTGGCTGGCAAATTTAGGTATTAATTTAACGACTACAAAATATATTTTTTATTTAAAAAAACTGTTATTCTGCCTTCTTTTTTAAAAATTAGCCGCAAAATCATGAATTCTTTTAGAAAGAGCCTCATCTACAGACACAAGAGGTAAGCGCACCACGTTTTCGGCGATACCCAATGCTTTAAACACTTCTTTTATTCCCGCCGGGTTTCCTTGTTCAAAGATCATATCAATACAATCAGCCAATTTATATTGAATTTCGAAGGCCGCGTCCGCTTTTTTATTCAAGCCTAGACGTATCATTTCTGAAAATTCTTTCGGAAAACCTTGACCAATTACAGAAATCACGCCTGCGCCACCAGCTAAAATCATTGGTAAAGCAATCATATCGTCACCAGAAATCACCATAAAATCTTTAGGTTTATGTTGTATAATTTTCATGGCTTGCACCAAATCACCGGCCGCCTCTTTGATCCCAATAATATTGGCAAAATCATTTGCCAATCGAATTACAGTTGACGGCAACATGTTACTGGCAGTACGGCCGGGCACATTGTACAAAAGTACTGGAATTGGAGCTGCTTCTGCAACCGCTTTAAAATGCTGGTAAATTCCTTCTTGAGTGGGCTTATTGTAATAGGGAGAGACGGAAAGAATGGCTTGAAAAGCACTCAAGTCACGTGTTTTAAGCTCCTCGACAAGTTGCATGGTATGATTACCGCCCAACCCCAAAACCAGCGGCAATCGGCTGTTGTTTGCCGACACTACGGTCTCGATTACTAGCTCTTTTTCTTGAGCGCTTAGGGTCGCATTCTCAGCAGTGGTTCCCATAACCACCAAATACTCTACACCATTTTCGATAGCGTAATTTACAATATTTTTTAAAGCTTGTGTATCAACTGAAAAATCTGCCTTAAAAGGGGTAACTAATGCTACTCCAGTACCTAATAATGCTTGCATAATGAAAATAATTGGAATTAATTTGTCTCTATTACTCTTAAAACCCGAACAAATTCTTGAACGAATTGCTTATAATTGTTAATTGAAGTATTGATTATTACGTTATTCAAACGATGATCGACTTCATAAAATCCTACTTTTGAAGATGCTTTTGATTGATACGTTATCCATTGAAGTAAACTATTATGACTATCGTAATAACTTACCAAAACATCAAATGGCTGCTGTACAAATGTTGCCACCTTCCCTGTTTTAATTTTCAGTCCCGCACTGATGTCTTGCCAGCCAAAAGCAGGATAAGCTCCTTCGCTTTTAAGGCTCTTGATGTTATTGAAAGTCAGTATAAAAATATCTTCCTCTTGAAAACCGAAAGCTATCAGCGTCTGATGTAAGGCTCTGGCTTGAAAAAATGCAGTCTCATCAACTAGTACCCCAACAGTTTGCGCCTTCTGAGACAGAGAGAATGTCGCGATATTCGACACTATTTTATTTAACTTCCTTTTCAGGAAAAAATTTTTAAACCAATTAAAAAACATACTACTTTTGCTGAGGCACAAAATTAATTCAATAAAGTCACATTGTACATGATAAAAATAAAAAAGTATCTTCGAATTTTTAAACTTTTTGTTATATTCCTAACATTATTTTCAATTATTTCGTGCGCAACGCCATCCTACCGATTAACAAAAATAGAAGGTAAAAGAATTTCGGTCAACAAAAACCTCAACACCACCCCATCGATAGATCAGTACATTCAACCCTTTCGAGAAAATATTGATAAAGATTTGAATACCGTATTGGCATTTAGTCCAGAAACTTTGGACAAAAGCAGCGGAAAATGGCAAACTACCATTGGTAACGTAATGGCCGATGCCTGCGTTGTTCGTGGCAATACTATC
>JBOFUD010000394.1:0-2566 GCA_051652385.1 Flavobacterium sp. | reverse complement strand
CTTCCATGTCTGCAGACCAATGAATATCATCAAAAACCCAAACACTATCATTATGTGTTGTTGGTAGTAATTGTTCAAAATAGGCCAAAGTCGCTTTTTTGGCATGGTTTCCATCAAAATAAACCAAATCATATTTTTTGGAGCACAGTTGATCCGCGTTGAGAAAAGAGTCGAATTCGGTGATCGTGCAGCTTACATTTTTTACACTCAATTTTTGTAACGCTTCTTGTGCTATTTTGGCCGTTGCTGTGCACCCTTCCAGCGTAGTAATAGTAGCTTTTTTATTTCCCAAAGCTAGAGCCGAAGTGGCCAATCCCAACGAAGTTCCAATTTCCAAGACAGTTTGTGGCTTCAAATAGCGCATTATTCTAAACAACAATTCAGCACGTTTTGGTCTAATTCCAGCCGTGCTTGCAATTTTGGCAACCGCTCTTTTGTTCGAGCGAAATACTCTTGAACCCGCACCAAAATCGGTTACATCAATAGTTTCTTCACTCGCCAAAAGCGCCTTTCGGTAGTTTTTCAAAAGCGCGTATTCCGGTTTTTTTTGCTTGTCATAAAAACATTGGGTCACCAACATAAACACAAAAGGCGAGTGCACGCCATGTTGGTTGCTCGATTTCCATAGGAATTTTAAGTACGATTTGAGTTGAAATAACATCATTAGTAAACCATCAAAAGTTGTGTTTTAGGAGCGGCAATCAGAAGGCTTTTTAGTTGGCATCGTCCCGCTATCCGCTCTATCTTTGCTTTTGAAAAAAAAGCAAAGGATGCCGCTGCTATCGGGGCTAAAAGGAAGCAATTGTTGTTGTAGGAGCCTTACTTTTCTCCTTTCACAAAGAAAGGAACAAAAAAAACACCAAGGAAAGGAAAGCACAAAAAAAGCCATAATAAAAGGTTTTATCATGGCTTTTTTTCTACAGTATTGCTTTGAAATTAATCAATGGAAAGTAGTTTTACGTCAAAAATTAAAACAGATCCTCCGGGAATCGGTCCGTTTCCAAAACTGCCATATCCTAAATGAGCTGGAACAAAAAGTTGTCCGCTTCCACCTGTTTTTAAATACGGAATACCTTCTGTCCATCCTTTTATCACTTGATTTAATCCAAACGAAATGCCTGTTTCTGTACTTTTGTCAAACACCGTTCCGTTGGTAAAGTACCCTTTGTAGGCAACAGTAACCTTGGCGGTTGGCGATGGTGCTACTCCCGAACCTTCTTCTTTAACTATGTAATATAAACCGGATTCGGTTCTTTTGGCCACTTCTGTCAATTCGTTTTTTGTAAGGTAATCTTTAATTTGTTTTTCGTTTTGAGCGGTATAATCAACTGCTTTAGGTTGATCTAAACCGCAAGAAACAAATAAGGTTAAAAGCATAAATGCTGCTACTAATTTTTTCATGTTTACAATAATTTTTAATAATCGCTAAAATAAGCAATCGTTATTTTAGGCAAGAATATTTAAGAAAACTTTAAAAATATTATCCCTCTAATTTGGCGCTTAGTTCAAACCAACGTTCTTCTTTGGCTTCCATTTTTTGGATAATGACTTCTAATTCTTGGGCTTTCTTTTCAATTTCAACCACTTTTCCATCAGCAAAAAGTTGTTCTATTTTTTCTTTCTCTAGTTCCAAATCTTTGATTTCGCGTTCTATTTTTTGAAACTCTTTTTGCTCATTAAAAGTCAAATTTCCTGTCGGATTGTTCTGTTTCCAATCTTTCTTATCGGCTTTGTTTTCCTCTTTTTGCGCCACATCGGCACTGTCTTCATACGCTCTAAAGTCAGAATAATTGCCAGGGAAATTTTCAATTTCGCCTTGCCCTCTAAACACAAACAAATTATCGACAATTTTATCCATAAAATAACGGTCATGCGACACCACCAACAAACAACCGGGGTAATCCAAAAGAAAACTCTCCAATACATTTAAGGTCACAATATCCAAGTCGTTGGTCGGCTCATCCAGAATTAAGAAATTCGGATTCTGAATCAACACCGTACACAAATACAGTCGTTTCAATTCGCCACCGCTCAATTTCTCTACAAAATCATATTGTTTTTTGGCATCAAAAAGAAAGCGTTCCAACAGTTGCGAGGCCGAAATCATGCGTCCTTTGCTCAGCGGAATAAACTCACCATATTCTTTGATGATGTCAATGACTCTTTGGTTGGGTTTTGGGTTGATGCCCGATTGGGTGTAATACCCAATTTTGATGGTGTCGCCAACAATTACTTTTCCGTGATCTGGAGGTAAAGTACCAGTAAGAACATTCAAAAAAGTAGATTTTCCGGTACCGTTTTTACCAATAATCCCGATGCGTTCGCCTCTTTGAAAATCAAAACTAAAATTATCCAAAATCACATGATCCTTAAATTTCTTCGAGATTTTGTGCAATTCGATGATTTTACTTCCCATGCGCTCCATGTTGATTTCGAGCTCCACTTTGTTTTCACGACGGCGACTTTGGGCTTTTTCCTTAATGTCGTAAAAATCATCTTGACGTGATTTCGACTTGGTGGTACGGGCCTTAGGTTGTCTGCGCATCCATTCCAATTCTTTTACAAA
>JBOFUD010000393.1:0-2019 GCA_051652385.1 Flavobacterium sp. | reverse complement strand
TGAACATCGAAACAGAGCAATTGCCTGCCGATTTTTACGAAAAATACATTCAAACGATCAACGCCGTAACCGCAGACGACATCCTTCGTGTAGCTAACAAATATTTCCTTTTAGACAACACCCGCATTGTCGTTGTTGGCAAAGCAAGCGAGGTAACCGCCGGATTAGAAACACTAAAATTACCACTATACTTTTTTGACAAATATGGCACTCCTATTGAGAAACCAGTCACCAAAAAAGAAATTCCAGCGGGAGTGACCGCCAAAACAGTTTTGGAAAATTATATCAAAGCTATTGGTGGAGACAAAGCTGTGGCAACAGTAAAAACAATTGCCATGACAGGATCTACTACAATTCCACAGGCACCCTCTCCATTAAGCTACAATTCAAAGGTGGACAGCAAAGGCAAACTAATGGTAGAATTAGCCATGGGACCTATGAGTTTAATGAAACAAGTGGTTAATGAAAAAACAGCTTATGCTATTCAACAAGGGCAACGCAAAGAGTTTACTGGCAAAGAGTTAGAAGCCATGAAAGCCAGCGCCACAACCTTCGAAGAAACCAACCTTTTAAAGAAAACCAACCTCACTTTATCAGGCATTGAATCCATCAATGGCAAAGACGCTTTCGGAATCAAAGACGACAAAACTACTTACTTCTATGATACCGCTACAGGTCTAAAAGTAGCAGAATCCAAAGTGCTAGAACAAGGAGGACAAAGCATGACGCAAACTACTAATTATGGAGATTACCGCGAAGTAAAAGGCGTAAAAGTTCCTTTCAATATCATTCAAAATGTAGGCTTCGAACTTGATATCAAAATATCGGATGTAAAAATCAACGAGGGCGTAACCGACGCTGATTTTCAATAATCACAAAATTTTATCCAACAAAAAAGACTGCTTTTATCGGCAGTCTTTTTTCGTTTATACTATTTTGGGCGTGACCCCATTTACCAAAAGAGGCATATAACTAGCGTGCTATACGCCTCTTTTGGCAACTGCGGTCGGGCTATACGCGCTACTTCGGTAGCAAGCTGCTATCCCTCACGCAAACCCGCTTAAAGAACACTTATTTTCTAGCCGATAAATACACCCCAACCAACACAATAAAAGCTCCAAAAAGCTGAACAGGTGTCAACATTTCATGATCCAACAACCCCCAAAAAAAGGCCACCACTGGAATCAAATAGGTAACCGAAGTCGCAAAAACGGGCGACGAAATCTGAATCAATTTAAAGAATACAATATTGGCTATTCCTGTTCCCAAAATACCCAAAATCAAAATAAAAAAAATCGATTCCTGAACGACTGTACCAAGAGTCATGGAGAAAAAATCAGTAGTGTACAACACCGCTAGTGCCGGAAAAAGTAAAACCAAAAAATTACCCGTCGTAATACTCAGCGGAGGCAAATCCGATAAATATTTTTTGATCAAATTGACATTCGTCGCATAACAAATAGAGGCAATAACCACCAAAAACGCATAATAATAATTTTGATTCGGATGATGCATCGCCCCGTTCCAAATCAACAAAGCACTTCCTAGTAGACCAATCAACACCCCGAAAATTTGATTGCGTCTAAAATCCAAGCCAAAAAAAAGCGCCCCTAAAATCAAAGTATTCAAAGGCGTCAACGAATTTAGAATAGAACTTATGGAACTATCAATTTGGGTTTGTGCAATAGCAAACAAATACGCAGGTATAAACGTGCCAAACAACGAAGTCAAAGCAATATATTTCCATTGATGGTGCGGGATTTTTATCAAACTCCTAAAGCCAATGATCAACAAAAAAAGCGCAGCAAAAATAATGCGCAACGATCCTAATTGAAAAGCGGTCAAGCCCACCAATCCTTTTTTGATTAATATAAACGAACTTCCCCATATAAGAGACAAAAGCAACAAATATCCCCACTTGAATTGTTTAGAAACCATAGTTTTTAATTTGGGTCAAAATTGTAACAATTTTGCGAATTTATGGCTCGTTTTTTGATTATTTTTGCGCAACATAAACAG
>JBOFUD010000392.1:0-8951 GCA_051652385.1 Flavobacterium sp. | reverse complement strand
CCATCTTTGGGTCATGTTTTGATTCATGTGGAGCCAAATTGAGTTGAATACGCTACTACTGCAAAAAGGTAAGATGCTTACTTTTAGCCCCGGTAGTAGCGGCATCCTTTTTTTAATAACCCTTCTGGAGTTTTGAATTCTAGGAGGTTTTTTTTGGGGTTATTAAAAAAAGATATAGCGGATAACGGGACTTTGCTCACTAGAAAGCCTATTCTTGCTGCTCCTAATCTAAGATATTCAATAATTTTAAGCCAAAAATTACGCCGTCACCTTGAAAACCATTTTGGTAAGAACGAACATAATCTACACGAAACTGTTTGAATTTTCCAAAGCCTAGGTTGTCTAAGCCGATGCTGATTTCTTGATACGGTTTTTTGTTCGGAATAGCCAAGTGGTGAAAACCCACCATGAGATTTGATTTTAAAAGATTTAGGCCGGGTATTTTATTCATAATAAAGCCCTTGTCGTCATATTCAGAATGGAGTTCAAAATACGCATCGTTGGTGCTATTGCTGTAGTAAGGCAAGAGATTGAAAACGTTTAAATACCGCTCGGAAGTGCCAATACGAGTTTGATTTCCGTTGAAATGTTTGTAATCCATAAACGCAATATTTTCGGCATTGAAGAATTTGCCTGCTTTTAGGTTGATGCCCAAAGCGCCTTTGTTGGCCAACAGAAGGTCATACGTTACACGAGCACTAATTAGATCGAATTCATAGTTTTTCTGGCTAGCGGCAAATCCTTTTTCATACCCCAGAAATAAGGTAGGGTACTTATCGTTTCGGAGGTTGAATTTTCCGTCGGGACGAGAAATGTACTGATTGCCAAAATTAAAGCGCCAAGTAAGATTGGTTTTGATTAAATCGTGTTTTACAAAACCAGCAGTTGAATAATTAGTAGGATCCAAAGGGTTATTCGAAGAATAATTGTCGTCATTTTTGATAAAGGTATAGTTAGTAGTATTGAATAATGGTTTGCGTTGGCTGTATTCTATTTTTCCGGTAAAGTTGACACCGTTGGCAATATTTTGAGAATACGTAAGATTGACAAATTCTTTGTTGTACAATTTTATGAAATTGTTTTTGAAGAATAATGTGCTTATCGAATTGATAAAAGGCGAAATAGGATTGTTTTCGTTGAATTGTTTAACAGCCGTTCCACCAGAAACCCACATTGTTGCATAATTTTGAGTGTTAAATCGGTGGCTAAAGTTTCCCGTCACTCGAAGACGATCGTCTGAAAAACCATAATTGAATGTGGTGGAAATTGCAGTGCTTTTGCCAGTGTCCTCATTCCATTTTCGATAGGTAAAGCCTGAGTCGAGGTTGAAACCCTGAACGGTATTGAACGTTAAGGAGCTTATATTTAATAATCCAGCATAATTGAACGACCATTTTTTGAAGGTGTTTTTATAATTGTAACCCATAATGGGGTCTGAAAATTTGAGTTTATTGCGTTTTTGGTCGATAGAATCCAAATAGGTTTTCGAAGCGCGAATGGTTTGAATACTGTCCTTTTTTACATAATCCTTGCTTTCTTCATCGGTAAGCGGAATGGGTCTTGTGGTTTCCCAAAAAGCAGCCTCTTTTTTGTTAGCATTGTTTTCAAAACTCACAATTTCATTGCCAAAGGTCTTTTTGTCGAAAGCATCAAAGAATTCATAATTGCTATACACATAATTGAAGGTGCCCGAAAATCGTATACCGAAAATCCCAGCGGTAAAAGCCAGACTTTGCGCATTTTTACTCCAAGTTTTAGTAGTAACATTGTAATTGAAGTTTTGTTTTAAGGTCATCACTTCTGTGATTTCATTATTCATGCGGTAGCCTTTTATGTCTAAATCTACCCCATAAATCGCCCAGCTGTCTTCAATAATATAAATGTATCCTTCAAAAACCGGTTCTTTATCGCGTTTTGGAATGACCTTAATTTTGTTGATTTGATGGTTGTTTTCATCAAAAAAAGTGCTTTCGAGTTTGTATTTATAATATTGAAAAGCGTTGCTGGCTATCGGAGAAATCATTTTTACTTCAAAATTGATTGTATTGTCATAAAAATCGTAGAAAGAAGACCGAGCTGTATTATAACTAAATCCTTTATCATTGCCCGAAATTTTGGAAGCAATAATTTTTTCTTTGTAATTATCAGGTTTTTCGAAAGTAAGTTTTGAAACGGTTTCTGATAAATATAAAATTCCGCTTCCCGTTGAATCTAAGCCGGTACTCATTGCATCGGGTATTTCTATTTTCATTCCCAAAATCTTTTTGGGTAGATTTTTGATTTTAAACAAGCCGCGTGAATAAAAATCGGCGGTAAAACGTGCCGTTTTTTCAGTGTTTTCTTTTCGCGCTGCAATGGCGCTTTTGATAATAGCGTTGGCAGGATTGTTTTTTGGATTGATGATTACCTCGTTGAGGTTGTAATTTTCTTCCAATAATTGAATGTCGATTACTATAGGTTTTTTTTCGTATTGAATAGTTTTCTTTACGGTTTTGTACCCAAGAAACTGAAACAATAAGGTGTAATCGCCTTCTTTTTTAAGATTTAGTTCGTATTTTCCTTTCTCGTTGGTAGTAGTTCCTGAGTAAGAATTCTGAATAATAATTGAAACAAAGGGTAGTGGCATTCCTTTTTCATCCGTTACTGTTCCTCTGATTTGCGCCAATAGAGAAGTTGTAAACAAAAGAAAAGCAAGTAAGTACAATTGTTTCATGTGTTTTTTCTGTAAAAATACACACGTGAAAAAACTTACGCCTTAAATTTTTGTTAATTTTTAAATTTGTTTTAAAAACTTACAAAAAGGACCGAATGGCTAGTTCGTAACTTTTTAAACCAAAACCAAGAATTACGCCTTTGGCATTGCCAGAAATGTAGGATTGATGTCTAAAACTTTCTCTTGAAAAGGTGTTGGAAATGTGTACCTCAATCACCGGTGTTGTGATGGCTTTTACGGCATCGCCAATTCCTATCGAAGTATGGGTATAAGCACCTGCATTAAGTATAATTCCGGTATAGGAAAAACCGAACTCTTGAATTTTATCAATCAATTCGCCCTCGATATTGCTTTGGAAATAGGTAAACTGAATTTCAGGAAAGTTTGTCTTTAAGGTTTCAAGATACCCTTCGAAAGTTTCTTTTCCGTATACTTCGGGTTCTCGTTTTCCTAATAAATTTAGATTGGGTCCGTTAATTATAGCAATTTTCATGATCTTTGTTTTTGGTAAAAATAAAAAAACCGCACTACATAATAGTACGGTTTGATGGTTCATTTTGTTTTTTTTATTAGAACATATAGCCAGCCGAAACTTGTAACACCGAATTTTTGGCTTTTGCATTAGTAGAAACTTCTGTTAATCCCAATCCGTAACGTCCTTGAACAAAGATACTTTTTGTGATTTTTACTCCTAGTCCAGCGGCAATAGCAAAGTCGAAAGTTTTAGAATCTTCAACATCAAAGTTGTTCTTTTCACTCAAAAGGAATGAGGCTTGAGGTCCTAATTCTAAACTAAAGGTATTGTTGAGATAAATTTTTGCCATAACAGGAATAGATAAATACCCCAATTTATTGGTAAATTCTTTAATGGCATTTTTATACGATGCCCCTTGCGTAGAATACAATAACTCAGGTTGTATCCCAAATTTTTCTGTTAATTTTACTTCTGCCACCAAACCAATATGGTAACTTGAGATGGCTTCTGACTTAAAATTTTCTTTGTTTACAGTAATAGTAGAGCCCGTAAGATTAGCATAATTGATACCTGCTTTGGCACCAAGATGCAATAATTGTGCTTGTGTGTTCCATGTGCCTAAAAGTAAAAAGGCAATGACAATAATAATTTTTTTCATAAAGTAGTGATTTGTAATACTCATAACGCTTTTTTGTAGCAATTGTCTGTTAAAAAAATGCGATGGGTATGCTGTTTATATTTTGGTGTGAAGTAAAGACTTTTAATAGTATTTTACAATTTTATATATCAGAAAAAATAGGTTAAATTTCTTGATTTTATTTTGTCAAAAAAAAATACGTGAATTTAGTTTTGTGTTTTATTTAATATGCTGTCAATTCGTTACTTGTGTGTTTGTTTTATTTTTTTATTTTGCTTTTAAAATATTTTGTAGTGTTGGGGCGCCATTTATTTCATCTGTTTTTTCATCTGTTTTTTTATTTTGCACGATTATCTTGCTAAATAATACGAGATAGAAAAAATATTTTAACAGCAATTACAGTATTTGGTTTTCATTTTTGAATAATTCTTTTCTTTATAAAATCTGCTTTCAACAATTTTATAGATTAAAGAATTACTCGAAAGGTGAGGTTAATTCTCGGTCCAATTTCTTTAGTGGTTTTGGGTATTTGATGTTTCCAAAAATGTTGTGTGGTTCCATGCATCAATAATAAACTTCCGTTTTCTAAAACAATATTTATTTTTTGATGAGTAATCGTATTGTGTTTTAATTGAAACATTCTTGAGGCTCCAAAACTTATTGAAGCGATGATAGGGTTGCTGCCTAATTCTTTTTCGTTATCGGCATGCCAGCCATTGCTGTCTTTGCCATCACGATAAAAATTCAGCAATACTGTTGTAAAATGCGTAGCTATTACCGTTTCAATTTTATCTTTAATTTGGAGTAAGGTTGGCGTCCATGAATGGGGATGCATTTTAATGTTGGAATAGGAGTAGGATTTGCCTTCGTTGCCAAAAAGAGCCGTTAATCGCGGTTGAGGGTAGGTTTTTCCGTAGACACGTATGGTGTCTTGCTGCCAAGGAATTTCATGTTGCAATGCGGTAAAAAGTGCAAGAGACTCTTCACCGTCAAAAAAGTTGGGGTAATAAGTGATCGATGCATCGGGTACATCAAAACGAATGGGTTCAGAGGTGAAAAGCGATTTCATCTCACAAAAATAAAGAGAAAAAGAATGTCATTGTAGGTTCTTTTTCTCTTTATTATTTTTTTTATGAATTAGGCTTCTGCATGATTTTGAAGCATATTTTTATAGATAAAACCTGCTGCTAAGGCGCCTAAAATAGGGGCTATCCAAAATAGCCAAACTTGCCCCAAGGGTTCTCCACCTACAAAAAGAGCTTGCGATAAAGATCGTGCTGGATTAACAGAGGTATTTGTGATCGGAATACTTATCAAGTGGATTAAGGTAAGGGCTAATCCAATGGCTATTCCCGCAAATTTTCCATTGGCAAACTTATCTGTAGCGCCAAGAATTACCAGCAAGAAAAACAAAGTCAACACAAACTCAGCAATAAATGCGGCTTGCATTGAATAGCCATCAGGAGAAAAAGCACCAAATCCATTCGATGCAAATGCGCCTGCTTTGGTGGCATCAATTGCAAAGCCAACTTTTCCGGAGGCGATAGAAAATAGAGTGCCCGCTGCTGCTATGGCTCCAATACATTGTGCAATGATGTAAGGAAGTAAATCTTTGGCCGAAAAACGTCCTCCCGCCCAAAGACCAATTGATACCGCGGGGTTAAAGTGGCCCCCTGAGATGTGTCCTACGGCATAGGCCATGGTGAGTACCGTTAATCCAAAAGCCAAGGCTACTCCGGCAAAGCCAATTCCAAGGTTTGGAATTCCTGCTGCAAACAATGCGCTGCCACAGCCTCCAAAAACGAGCCAAAATGTTCCGAAAAATTCTGCAAATAATTTTTTCATGGTTAGGTGGTTTTTTAGTGAATGATTAAGAATGAAAAATTGTAATTATTTAACAATAGGTATACGCCCAATAAATTAAAATAAATTGAATGGGTAAACGAAGGTAAAGTGCCCAAAGCGGTAATCCCATTCGTATATTTGGTTGGGATATCATATGTATGTGAACGGGAAAAACGCCTATCAGAAGCAGAATAATCCCCCAAGCAGCGAAAGAGGTAGTAAGATTAATCATTAGTCCTATACCAAGCAAAATTTCTATGGCGCCACTTAAATAATTTAGTGCAACGGGATTAGAAAAGTAGGAAGGAATAATTTTTTGATACATTCTTGGGCTTCTAAAATGATTGATCCCCGCAATGATATACAAGAAAGCCATTACATACAGATGCCAAGGGTGGTTCATAACACATTGTTTGTTACGAATTTATAAAAAAATTAACGATTTTTAAAAAATGTTTGCAAAATAATTACTTTACACCTGTTTTTTTTGTGCAGAAGTATTCATGATAACGATGGCAATTATGATCAAGAGTATTCCTGTCCATTGCAGCAGGGTTACTTTTTCGCTCAAAAGGAAATATGCCATGGTTACTGAAACTGGTAATTCTATAGCTGCAACGATACTTCCTAAGCCAATACCAGTCAATGGAAAACCGGCATTGAGCAAAAGTGGAGGAATTATGGTGCCAAACAAGGCTAAAACCAGACCCCATTTGCTAAAAATACTCCATTGGTAAGGGCCTGTTTGTGTAAAATATCCAAAGGTGAAAACGATAATAGCGCCTCCCAAAAGCATGTACAAACTACGCTGAGCCGACGAAATATGATTGGCAATATGATTGGCGGTAAACATGGTGGCGGTAAATGAAGTCGCTGCCAAAAGCCCCAAAACTAAACCTCTCCAATCCAAAATTGTAGTGGTTTCGATGACGTTGGTTGCTAATAAGGTTCCTAACAACACCACAACTACAGCTCCTAGTTTTTTGAGCGAAGGTAATTTTTTATCGATTGCCATCTCCACGACAACACCCATCCAAACGGTTTGCATCAAAAGTACGATAGCAATTGATACAGGAATGTACTTCACCGCCAAATAATAAAATAGACTTGTCATTCCTAATGAAGTGCCGGCCAAAATTAAATGAAGAATGTTTTTGGGCGAGGCTTGTACGGTTTGGTTTCCCTTCTTTTTCCTTTGAAAAAAATTGATCACAAGCATTCCTAGGATTCCCAATGTGAATTGTGCTGAGGTTACTTCTGGGGTCGAATAGCCTTCGTCGTAGGCTAATCTTACAAAAGTCGCCAACATTCCATAGCTTGAAGCGCCTAATCCTACTAGAAAAACTCCTTTCAATACTTGATTTTTGATCATTTTTTTTAATTTTAAAAAGCGGGCAAAGGTATCACATTTCTTATTGCAAAAATGTTATAGTTGTGTTAGAATTTAAAACAGCAACAAGATGTATTTTCATGAAAATTAGTTATTTGTGTTTTTTTTGTGCTGATTTTGGCTGGTGTACAGGATGTGTTTAAGCTGAAAAGTGTGGTTAATACGTATTTACCCAATCAAATTTTTGTTCAATCAGGTCTGTTTTGTGTTCCTGTAAATACTTCAAATATGCCTCGGCTACTGGAGAAAAATTTTTATTTTTTTGCCAAATTAAATTCCAGGTGGATTGTATCGGAAAACCACGAACGGGTATGATTTGAATAGTTCCACTAATAAGATCGTTTTTCAGGCCAATGATGGGCATAATGGAACAACCTAAACCTGCAATAACGGCCTGTTTTACTGCTTCGTTACTCGTGAGTTCTAATTTTTTAACGATTTTTAAATGATGATTTTGAATGTACTGTTCCATGGTTTGTCGTGTTCCAGAGCCGATTTCACGGTAAATAAGTGGAATAGTTTCGAGTATTTTATGATCGTATATTTCTTCGCTATAAGCAGTATTTCTATTTGATACAAGAAACAAGCGGTTAGCCATTAATGCTATTTTATTGCATTTTAGAGTTTCTGGCAGGATGGATACTAGCGAAAAATCAACTTCGTTTTTTTCAAGGCTTTTAATCACTTTCGATTTATTGGTCACATCTAAATGCAGCTCGATGTTGGGATGAAGTTTCAAAAAGTCAGCCAAAAAATAAGGCATGATGTACTTGCCTGTGGATACAATTGAAATTTTCAATTTTCCGCTCAGTTGTCCTTTGTAGGCTTGCATTTTGTAGTTGATGGCATGTACTTCATTGATGATCTTTTCGGCAGCTAAAGCTATTTCCTTGCCAAAATCGGTCACATATAATTTTCGGCCTATAATTTCTGTCAGCGGAATATCAAATTGATCTTGAAAATTTTTGATTTGAATGGAAACAGCGGGTTGCGTCAAATGTAACTCCTGTGCAGCTTTGGTGATGCTTTGACATTGGGTTACTTTTAAAAACACCTGTAATTGATGGAGTGTATAATTCATAAAAAATATTAATGATAGTCATTGCAAATATAAATAAAAATTAATGAATGGTTTTCGCCATTTTTGCAAAGCAGAAAGAGTGGGGTTTTCTATAAAGGACTTAAAGCGCCCAAAAGATAATTTGCATAAAAACCATAATAGCATGAATGATACTTTCGCTACTGCATTTGTTTCAATTAACGCGTGGAAGTCGCTGAGATACTTTATTTTTTTTGAATACAGTAGTTGTGTTTGCAGAGAGATAAGTGGGTAATAATCCCAAGGCAAGTGGGCTGAATAGCAAGGTGATTTTCATGTTGCAACATCTAGTAGTCGTCTTGTAATCGCCAATTTTTCACTAAATTATAAATGTATGGGGCATATGGACAATTTTAAAGGACGAAAACTTGTGATTGCTTCCATGCATCATAAAGAAGTAGTGATGGCTCCCATTTTAGAAAAGGAATTAGGAGTGCATTGTTGTCTCGCCGAAGGGTTTGATACGGATATTTTAGGTACTTTTTCTGGAGAGATACCGAGATCCGCTGATGCCTTGATTACTGCACGACAAAAGTGCACCATGGCCATGGATCAAACAAATTGTGATTTGGCAATTGCTTCAGAGGGGTCGTTTGGCGCTCATCCTAGTGTGTTTTTTGCCAATGCTGATGACGAGTTGGTGCTTTTGGTAGACAGAAAAAATAAGATTGAAATTTTGGGACGTTCGATTAGTTTTGATACTAATTTTGCTGGTAAAGTGATTTACACGGAAACAGAGCTTTGGGAATTTGCAGACCAAGCACGATTTCCAAAGCATGGCCTCATCCTACG
>JBOFUD010000391.1:0-2454 GCA_051652385.1 Flavobacterium sp. | reverse complement strand
ACAGAAGTTCTTTCTCAAAAAGATTTTCATGAGCAAAACATGCACAAATTGTCTTTGTACTACGTTACGTTGACCAATTACGATGAAACCTATGAAAACGTAAAAGTGGTGTACAATAAAGATAACATTACGGAAACGTTGGGTGAGGTTTTGGAAAAAGCCAACAAAAAACAAATTCGTATTGCTGAAACTGAGAAGTATCCTCACGTTACCTTTTTCTTCTCTGGCGGAAGAGAAACTCCTTTTGAAGGCGAATCACGTATTTTAAGAAATTCTCCAAAAGTAGCAACCTACGACTTGCAACCCGAAATGAGCGCCTTTGAATTAAAAGAGGCTTTAATTCCTGAATTGAATAAGGGTGAAGTTGATTTTGTTTGTTTGAATTTTGCCAACGGCGACATGGTAGGACATACAGGAGTAATGAGCGCTGCCATTCAAGCGTGCGAAGCGGTTGATGCTTGTGTGAAAGAAGTAATCGAAGCGGCTTTGGCCAATGATTATACCACGATTGTCATTGCCGATCACGGAAATTGTGAAACGATGATTAATCCTGATGGAAGTCCAAATACAGCACATACAACCAATCCGGTGCCAATTATTTTGGTAGATAAAGAGTTGAAAAACATTGAGGATGGTGTGTTAGGGGATATTGCCCCAACGATTTTAGAATTAATGGGGGTTGAAAAACCAGCAGTGATGACACGTCATTCTTTGTTGTAAAACGTCATTTTTTAGATCATACAAAACCCCAAAATCTATGGTGATTTTGGGGTTTGTTATTTTTAGTAGAAAGGGTAAGCGTTACAAAAACATTTTCGAAATTTTTTCCGCTTTTTTACCTTCAGAATAATCGTAGAAACCTTCGCCTGATTTTACGCCTAATTTCCCGGCACGAACCATGTTTACTAGTAATGGGCAAGGGGCGTATTTTGGATTTTTGAATCCTTCGTACATCACATTTAAAATAGCCAAACATACATCCAAGCCAATAAAATCAGCCAATTGTAAGGGACCCATCGGGTGACCCATGCCGAGTTTCATTACCGTGTCAATTTCGTAAACACCGGCTACTTTGTTGTACAAAGTTTCAATGGCCTCGTTTAACATCGGCATCAAAATTCTGTTGGCTACAAAACCAGGATAATCATTCACGGCTACAGGAACTTTGCCTAATTTTTCAGCTAATTTCATGATAAGTTCCGTTACTTCATCCGAAGTATTGTATCCTCTAATGATTTCAACCAATTTCATAATCGGCACAGGATTCATAAAATGCATGCCAATGACACGCTCTGGATGACTGACAACGGCTCCAATTTGTGTGATCGAAATGGAAGAAGTGTTGGTGGCCAAAATGGTGTTGTGGGAACAAAATTCATTCAATTGCTTGAAAATATTTAGTTTTAAATCTACATTTTCTGTAGCGGCTTCCACCACTAAATCAACTCCAACCACCCCATCTTTGATATCGGTATAAGTAATGATATTGGTGATGGTTTTGGCTTTGTCTGCTTCGGTAATGCTGCCTTTGCTGACCATTCGGTCCAAATTAGCCGCAATAGTAGTCATGCCTTTATCTAATGCTTTTTCAGAAACATCGATCAATTTTACTGTAAATCCGCTTTGTGCGAAAGTATGAGCGATTCCGTTGCCCATGGTTCCGGATCCAATAACAGCTATTGTTTTCATAATTAAATGGTTGGGTTGAAGTTGAAGTACTTGTCTAAGTCTTCTTTAATGATTTCGTATTCGTTATCGTTGATGTAGTTATTGGTGTACAGCCAAAGATATCTTTCGTATTGGACATTGTAAGGAAGTACCGCATCAATCACAAAATATTTTTTTCTAAAATAGTCTTTTTGTTTGGTGTAAATCAATTCTATAAACTGATCTACCTTAGCTACATTTTTTTTGGTATATATAAAATACAATAGTTTGGAAGCATCTAAATGTTTTTCATCATATCCATCAAAAAAAGCTTTAATGCCCCAAATGGATACAAGAGAAATTGTTAGAAGGCTACTCTGTAAGAACAGATTTCCTAATTTGTAATTTTCAATAATCAAATAGCTTAGAAATAGAAAATTTAAAATAAACGAGAAAAGAGAAATTAAAAAGAAACCGTCTTCCTTTGTTTTAGTTATAAAATGAGTTTTCTTTATTTCTTCAAGAGGAACATTATATTTTAATTTATGTTTTGAAGTTGCCAAATCAACTATAATTTCGTCCTCTAGAATTTCAAAGGATTGTTTTTGGTTTCTGAATTTAATTTCTAATTTGTTATCCATGCAACGCCTTCTACTTTTTAAAACAATCAATAATTTGATAGGCTACATTTAAGGCCTCTGTTGCTTGTTCTAAAGTTACTACAGGTGTAGTATCGTTGTTAATGGCGTCAGCAAAAGAATTCAACTCATCCAAAATGGCGTTATTTTGTTCAACCTCTGGATTGGA
>JBOFUD010000390.1:0-13953 GCA_051652385.1 Flavobacterium sp. | reverse complement strand
GTCACCCAAAAGGGTAATGATAACTTTTTATTAGTAGGCTGTTTCTATGAATCTTATAAGTTTTAGCAATAGTTCTACAACATAAAATTTGAGGTCTGCGCTACATTTGTACCGAACACTTTTAATATAGACAAAATGAAAAAATTAGTATTGCTCTGCATATGTATAGGATGTACAATTGTATCAAAGGCACAAACTGAGGAAAAGAAATGGAATATTGGTTTACATGCTGGTATAACCCAATACAGCGGCGATTTAGGACGCGATTGGTACAAAACCAATACGAACATGTATGGTTTTGGCGGACTGTCTGTATCGAGATATTTGGGCAAATTATTCGATGCCAATATGTTGTTGTCCAAAGGAACTATTGGGTATCATAACGGAACAACGGCCGGTTTTAAATCTGATTTTAATGCAGCTTCAATTAATCTGCGTTTCAATATTGTTGCACCAGAATATATCATACGACCTTATGTTTTTGCGGGCGTTGGCGCGATTTTATTTGATAATCAACTTAACTTTCATCAAGAAAAGTACGATTATATTTTGCCTTCAGCAGGGGCTGGGCTTAATATAAGACTGACTCCCGAAATTATGTTTAATCTGCAGGAATCATTTCTTTTTTCAAATAAAGACAGACGCGACGGAATTGATAATGCCGACGGAAATTTTAAGAAAAAAGATTCCTATCTGACCCACATGGTCGGTATAACCTACAACATAGGGAACACCATAGATACAGATAATGATGGTGTAGCTGATAAAAAAGACAACTGTCCCGAAACGCCTACCGGGGTAGTTGTTGACAAGAACGGCTGCCCACTAGACAAAGACAAAGATGGTGTTTATGACTACCTTGACAGCTGTATAGACCAAGCGGGCTCACAAGCGCTGAAAGGTTGCCCAGATTCCGATGGTGATGGTGTGGCAGATTTTGAAGATCGTTGTGTGAACCAAGCAGGTAAAATTGCGCTGAAAGGCTGCCCCGATAGCGATAATGATGGTGTTGCAGACAGTGATGATAAATGTGCCAATACAAAACCAGGAGCCAAAGTGGATGCTAACGGTTGTGCTATTGATAGCGATTTTGATGGTGTTATGGATGATGTGGATCGTTGCCCAAATGTGGCAGGTGTACTAGCACTCAAAGGATGTCCCGATAGTGATGGCGATGGTATTGCCGATTTAGATGACCTTTGTCCAAACTCAAAGGGTACTGCCGAGTTTAAAGGTTGTCCTGAAATTGCGAAAGCCGATATTGTGAGAATCACGTACATTGGAAGCAAAATTTTCTTCGAAAACAATTCAGATAAATTAAAAGTGGCTTCCTTGTCGCAACTCGACGAATTAACCAAAATCTTGAACAAATACGAAGGCGCTCGTTTAACAATTGAAGGACATGCTGACAGCGTGGGAGCAGCTGATTTTAATTTGACTTTGTCTCAAAAACGAGCTGATGCAGTGAAACAATATTTAATCGGAAAAGGCATTGACAGTTCCAGATTAACCAGTATCGGGTATGGCGAATCACAACCAATTGCCAGCAATAAAACGGCATTGGGTAGAGCTAAAAATCGTAGGGTAGAATTGAAAACAAATTATTAAGAGTAGTAGTTGGTAATAGTTGTATTTTGTTGAAATGGCTGTCATAATTGGCAGCCATTTTTTTGTGGATCCCTCATAATTACACAACTAAAATTTGAAATTTCATAACATTTTAGACGCCGCTAGCGGGTAGATTTACACTAGTATTTAAACTTAATTAAATATGTGTAAACTTACTTATTATGAAAAAAAATGTAATAAAATTTGGCTTGTTTTCAATGATGCTATTAGCAATGGTTTCTTGTAAAAATAAAGAAAAAGAATTGGCAGATAAACGAATTAGTGAATTAGAAAGCTATGTAGATTCTTTGAAAATTGTATCTGCAGAGGATAGAGAAGCAAACTGGGACCAGATTTCTGAGGATTTTGAAATCAAAAATGCAAACGCAAAAGGGGCTTTAACGAGCCTTGACCAGGACTCAAAATTAATATCTCAAGAAAAATTGGATGCTTCAAATGCCAAATATGACGCCTACCGAGTGGTTGTGCTAAACAAACAAGAACCTACGCCACAACAAGGTGCTGTTTCGGTAAGCAAACCAAATCCATCGCAACTTTTGAGAGATCGATTATTTGGAGCTGGAAAAATTGGCAATGACATGAGTTTCGCATGGGTTAATAAAAATAATATTCTTAAAACGTACGAGAATTTTTTCCAATCCTACAAAGATAATAAGGCAAATTTCACCAGAGAAGATTATGACGAAACAAAATTAATGTACGAAGCCTTAGATAGTAGAAAAAATACCGTTGAAAAAAATGGCCTGTCTGAGGAAGACAATACCAAAATCGCTGTTATCAAAGTGAAATTAGCACCAATGTTTAAAGTAAATAGAATTGGAGCAAAAAGTAGAGAAAACCAAGAAGCCAAAGAATAAATACCAAAAATGTATGTAACCATAAATGGTCATTGTAGCTAATGGCCATTTTTTTGTTTGCTACGCCGCTGAAACTAGGAATATTGTAAGTTATTGGTGGAGTTTTATAACTTTTTTAGGGGTATAAAATTGACCTTTATAATGGTTTTTCATTAATTAAATTTTAAAAAAATAGCCATGTTAAATGTTAAGAAGGAAGGAATTATTTTAGAAAAAACGGCATTGGATTTTGAAGATGATGGCGTTTTAAATCCCGCTGCCATCAGAGAGGGGGCTTTTGTGCATTTATTGTATCGAGCGGTGCGCAAAGGGAACCACTCCACCATTGGCTATTGTAAATTAAAAGGGCCTTTGAAAGTCGAAGATCGACATTATGTGCCCCTTTTAGTTCCAGAATTTGATTATGAGGCACAAGGTATTGAAGATCCCAGATTGGTAAAAATTGATGAGGTGTACTATCTAACCTATACTGCTTTTGATGGGGTAAATGCCCTGGGTTGTTTAGCCACTTCTACTGATTTGATTCACTTTGAGAAAAAAGGAATAATGGTGCCTCAAATTACTTATGAGGAATTTAACAAACTGTCAAACACCAATACGGCTATTAATCCTAAATATTTTCGCTACAACCAACACGAGGGAATCCTTGAAAAAGACGGTATAAAAATGCTTGTTTGGGACAAGAATGTCATTTTGTTTCCACGAAAAATACAGGGTAAATTTTATTTTATGCATCGCATACGACCCGAAATTCAGATTGTTGTTGGGGTGGCATCTTTAGAGGAATTAACGCTCTCTTTTTGGCAAAATTACTTTCACCATTTTCATGATTTTGTCTTGCTTTCGCCAAAATATGACCACGAAATTAGTTACGTAGGTGGTGGTTGTCCTCCCATCGAAACGGAATTTGGTTGGCTACTGATTTATCACGGGGTAAAAGATAGTGCCAATGGCTATGTTTATGCTGCCTGTGCCGCACTTTTAGATTTAGAAAACCCGCAAATTGAGCTTGCCAGACTACCTTATCCGTTATTCAAACCCGAGTATGTTTGGGAGCTAAAGGGTGAAGTGAACAACGTATGTTTCCCAACAGGCTCCGTCGTTTTTGATGATAAATTATACATTTATTATGGGGCTGCTGATGAGCGAATTGCTTGCGCATCAGTCTCTTTGTCTGAATTAGTATCCGAATTAATGCTTAATCTAAAATAAAATGGAGATCAAACCAACAACTACCAAGGGGAGCGCACTTTTGAAAAAAAAGGAACCAACTAATAACACAGCTTTTAGCTCAAATCTAAAAAAAAACGCCAATGGTTTGTCTGAAATTTTATGTATTACATCCTATCCTCCACGCGAATGCGGAATTGCAACATATTCTGAGGATTTAATTAAGGCATTACATCATAAATTTAAAACCTCTTTCAGTATCAAAATTTGTGCGCTAGCGTCTGAATTTGAAAAACATCAATACGCAAACGAGGTGCAGTATATCTTGGAAACGGATAACCAAAAATCGTATCTGCAATTGGCAAATGAGGTCAACCACAACGAGGCTATTGCGATGGTGTTGATTCAGCATGAATTTGGATTATTCAGTACCAATGGGGCCGATTTTATTCACTTTCTAGAATCCATAATCAAACCTATTATCCTTGTTTTTCATACCGTTTTGCCAAATCCCGATGGAACGATGCAAAAAATGGTACAGGCCATCAACCATTGTACAACATCGTTTATTGTAATGACCAAGGCTTCTGCAAAAATACTTGTTGATGAGTATCTAATTAATCCCAAAAAAATAGAAGTGATACCCCACGGAACGCACTTGGTAGAACACACGAACAAGGAGGTTTTGAAAGTAAAATACGGAGTTGAAGGAAGAAAAGTTATTTCTACTTTTGGGCTATTAAGCTCCGGAAAATGCATAGAAACCTCAATAAATGCGTTGCAAACGATTGTAAAAAAACATCCTGAGGTCTTGTTTTTGGTTATTGGCAAAACGCACCCTACAGTGATAAAAAATGAAGGTGAAAAATATCGCTCTAGCCTAGAAACAAGTATTGCCGCATTACAATTGGATCATAATGTAACATTCATCAATCACTATTTACCTTTACACGAATTGCTGGAGTATTTGCAATTAACCGATATTTATTTGTTCACTTCTAAAGATAGAAACCAGGCTGTTTCCGGAACTTTTTCGTACGCAATTAGTTGTGGTTGTCCTATAATTTCAACGCCTATTCCGCATGCTATTGAAGTGCTGGAAAATGGAACGGGTATCATTATTGATTTTGAAAATGCAGCACAACTAGCACAACAAGTTAATCTCTTATTGGATGATGCAACACTTCGAAAAAATATTTCCTCGAATGGAATTCACAAATTGGCACCCACAGTCTGGGAAAATTCTGCTATTGCTCATGCCTTATTATTTCAAAAAATTAGCGAAGGAAAAATCGAGTTGCAGTATGTGATTCCCGAGATAAACTTGAATCATTTTAAAAAATTAACAACAAATTTTGGTATGATTCAATTTTCGATCATCAATCAGCCTGACCTACACTCAGGCTATACCTTAGATGATAATGCACGCGCCTTAGTGGCAATTTGTCAACATTTTGAGTTGAAAAGGGAAGAGAATGATATCCAACTAATCACCCAGTACTTTAATTTTATTAAGTTTTGCCTGCAACCCGAAGGCTATTTTTTGAATTATGTGGATGTTGATAAAAAATTCACGAAACAAAACACTGAAAATCTTGCCGATTCCAATGGAAGAGCAATTTGGGCTTTAGGATATTTGGTTTCAATTAGTGATATGTTGCCTTTAAAAGTAGCCGAAAGTGCCAAAAAAACACTACAATTATCCTTGGTAAATGTTTGCAAAATTCATTCGCCACGTGCTATGGCATTTATTATAAAAGGTATTTATTACAATAATTTTAAAAATCCTTCTGAAGACAATATCGCCGTTTTAAAACATTTGGCAGATAAACTCGTGCAAATGTACAGGCACGAAAACGACCAAAACTGGCATTGGTTTGAAAGTTATTTAACCTATGGCAATAGCATTTTGCCAGAAGCAATGTTGTGTGCTTATCTGGCTACTGATACGCTAGTTTACAAAGAAATTGCCAAAACAACTTTTGATTTTTTATTGACTAAAATATTCAAAAATAACGCTATTAAAGTAATTTCAAACAAAGGTTGGCTCTTTAATAACAGCGAATCAAATCAGGAAAAAATTGGTGGAGAACAACCCATTGATGTAGCCTATTCAATTATAGCTTTAAGTAAATTTTATGATGTTTTTCAGGAGGTGTCTTATGTACAAAAAATGGAAATCGCCTTTAACTGGTTTTTAGGACAAAATCACTTACATCAAATCATGTATAATCCCTGCACTGGCGGTTGTTATGATGGTTTGGAAGACACTTACATCAATTTGAACCAAGGAGCAGAATCGACGGTAAGTTACCTCATGGCGCGATTAACAATAGAAAAATATTTTATGCAAAAACAAAAAAAATTAACACGTAGTATTTTGTATAACTCCGCAAGAAAGATGCAAAATGCACTATGAAACCGTAAAGTATGGCAAGTAAAAAGCAACACATTATTGCACCAAAAAAAAGCGATGCAAAAAAAAAAGCCGCTGAGAATAACACATCAAAATCCGTCAAAGCCAAGCGAACAAACATAAAAAAAAGAAACGAATTTGGCGACGCTGATTCCTATTAGTCAACAGAATCTATGGAATCGTCCCTTGAAGGTTGCATTTGTCGTAGCCGTAAATAGTACTATACTACCCAGTTTACTACAATTTTTTGGCAACGTTTCGGATTCATTTTCTCGAGGGATATAGTTTCCAATACAGGGTAGTCATTGTTATTTGTGACCCCAATGGCTGGCAGTGCCGAAAATTTAGTAACAGCGAATGATCAATTTAAAACATAAAAACATGATTCCAAAAATCGGATTATCAGAAATCAATTTAGAAAAAAGCATCAAATTATTGTCGATTATCTTGTCAGACGAGATGACTTTATACATCAAAACAAGAAAATTTCATTGGAATGTTGCGGGGCAAAGCTTCATGGAATTGCATAAACTGTTCGAAGCTCAATATGCGGAACTGGAGGAAATTATCGATCAAGTGGCCGAACGAATAAATAAATTAGGAGGCAAAACCATTGGAACAATGAACGAGTTTGCACTACTTTCTAGAATCGCTGAGCATCCAAATGAATATCCGCTGCAAAAAGTGATGATTGCTGAGCTGTTATCAGATCATGAAATTCTTATTGCAGAATTACGCAAAGATGCCGATAGCTGTGCCATGGACTGTCACGACGCAGGTTCGGCAGATTTACTGATAAAAATACTGCAACAACACGAAACATTTGCTTGGGTATTACGACGCTATTTAAGTTGAGTTGTAAACCGTAGTAAAGGCTATACACCTAAAGAAGATTCAAAAGGTGCTACTGATTTAACACCACCAACAGCATCAAAATTCGCAACAATTAGTAAAAATGGAAAGAATGATTTACGAAAATTATTATGGGGGAATGCATATCATTTGGTGGATTGTATGGGCCGTATTATTGTTTTGGATTTTCATTCTTCCGTTTGATATCCCGGGACAAAAGCGCAAAAAAGACACGGCTCTGAATATTTTGAACAAGAAATTGGCAAAAGAAAGCCTTTTGGAGGCAGAATATTATGCTAAAAAAAACACGCCGGAAGACGAATTCAAAAAGCCCTATGTTGTTGCTGTAAATGAAAAGTCAGTAAATTTCTCAAAGGCATCCAACAAACACTTCCCGAAAGTTGGGCCTTCTAAAATTGTAGAAAGGCATGCTAATGGCAGCAATTTCAATCAAGAGTTCGGAATTGAGACAGATAATAGCAGCCAAAATACAGCGACCATCAAGGAAGAACAATACTCGGATGGTAGCGAAAAAAAAATCAAACAAGACCAATTTAGAAGTTACTTGAACAATCTTGCATCAACGCTAGAATTGGATCGGAGAAACATTGGAAATATCAATGTTGACAAAAATTCTTGCCTCAGTAGCTATGACCAACACAATCCATTAAAAGATGATAAACCATGAAAGTAGCTATTTTTGGAATTCAAAGCTATGAACGCGACTATTTTAAGAGACATGCAATAGGAAAAAATCACGAATTAGTGTTTTTTGAGGAATCTTTAGCGTCTGAAACTGCTCAATTGGCAACTGGATTTAAAGCCGTTTGTGTTTTTGTAACCGCAATATTGGATGAAAAATGCATCGAAAAATTAGCGTATTTAGGGGTAAAATTAATTGCGTTGCGTAGTACTGGATTCAACAATGTGGATATCATAGCGGCCAACAAAAACAATATAAAAGTTGTAAGAGTGCCCGTTTATTCCGCTGAAGCCATTGCAGAACATGCCGTAGCACTGATTTTAACATTAAACCGAAAAACACACAAAGCGTATAATCAAGTGCGTGAAAATAATTTTTCGCTACAAAATTTAATGGGATTCAATCTGCACGGAAAAACCATTGGCGTAGTGGGAACAGGAAAAATTGGTCGTGTATTTTGTGCAATTATGTTAGGTTTTGGCTGCAAAATTATTGCAAATGATATCAAAGAAAATGAAACGCTGCAACAAAAGGGCATTCGCTACACCACATTCGATGACTTACTTTCGGAAGCAGATATTATTTCAATACACTGCCCACTTACACCAAAAACCAAACATTTGTTTGATAAAAAAACCTTTGCAAAAATAAAAAAAGGTGCCATGATTATTAATACTAGTCGGGGCGGGATCATCCATACAGAAGATGCTACTGCTGCTTTAAAATCCGAACAAATTGGCTATCTCGGCATCGATGTTTATGAAAACGAGAACCCACTGTTTTTTAAAGATCAATCGCAAGATACTATTCAAGATGATGTTTTTGAAAGATTACTATCGTTTCATAATGTATTAATCACCCCGCATCAAGCTTTTTTTACCCATGAAGCCGTGACAGAAATTACCAAGATTACGTTGCAGAATTTTACTGATTTTGAGGAAAATAAACCTTCAACAAACGAGGTTAAAAATTTAAAATAATACTGAAAATCAAAAAAAATCACATCAGTAATACAAGTAAAAGAGTGGGCAAGCTTTGATTTTAGCTATTAAATCAGATAAATAATCGCAGTCTAAAAGGAGTAATGGTTTTTGCATAGTATATACAATCAGGAAGTTGCCAAAAACTAAAATAAAGAAATCATGAAAAATTGTATTACAATACTACTACTAGGTTGTCTGTTTTTGAGTTGCAAAAACGAGACGAAAGTAGCACCAACAACAAAAGAAGTGAATCAGAATTATACCAGCTTGTTTTTGAGCGAGGCGGCCATTACCACTTTTTTCAAGGCCAACCTCGGAAATCAAAACATAAGCAAACAAGTACATTTATTTTATAAAAACAGAAACTTTCAATATGCTTGGTTCAATCAGAAAGGCATGACGCAGGCAGTGGCTAATTTTCAAAATGAATTACAAAATTACCGAAGCGATTTTCAGGACAGCACCTTTAATGATGCTCAATTAAATACATTGATAGCAGAACAAAGTGCCAATGAAAATGGTGAGAGAAGCTCGAAAGAAAGAGAGAATTTAGAATTGATTTTGACCACCACTTTTTTTAAATATTCTGAAAAAGCATTTGCAGGAAGTACTAAAAATGCAAAACAACTTGATTGGTTCATTCCCAGAAGCAAGAAAAATTTTCAAGTGTTGCTTGATTCATTAATTCTAAAAGACGAAAAGGAAACTACTTTTGAGCCTGTAAATGCCTACTATGCCAAACTAAAAGGCAAGCTTCGTTTATATCGCGATATTCAAAAAAAAGGTGGTTTCCCCGTGATTCATGCTTCAAAAGAATATCTTGATAAAAAAGAATCAGATTCGGTTATATGGCACGTAAAACACAGACTGTTTTTATCAGGCGATTTAAAAGTGAACGACAAAACCACGGCATATACTGAGGAATTAGCCGTTGCGATTGCTACGTTTCAACAGCGAGTGGGCTTGCCAGAAAACGGGAAATTAAATTTTAAAACCTTGGCCCAAATGAATAAAACGGTCGATTTTCGTATCAAGCAAATGCTGGTCAATTTAGAGCGTTTGCGATGGGTTCCGGTAGACATCGAAAATGATTATGTGCTAGTTAATATTCCGGAATTCAAATTGCATCTTTTTGAAAATAAAAAACTCGTGTGGGAGACTAATGTCGTGGTGGGTAAAGAGGCAAAAAAAACAAGTATTTTCAAAGGGAATATTGCCCAGATCATCCTAAATCCGTACTGGAATATTCCAAATAGTATCATTAACAATGAGATTTTGCCAGCGCTAAAAATAAATCCAAATTATTTGATTGCTCACGACATGGAAGTCGTTTCAAATTCCGGAAAATCAATGAATGCAGCTGCTATTAATTGGAACAAATACACCAAAAATGTACCATTTATCATTAGACAAAAACCAGGAAATTCCAACGCTTTGGGTAAAATGAAATTTATGTTTCCAAACGATTTTAGTATTTATTTGCACGATACCCCTTCGAAGAACTTATTTAATCGCAATAAAAGAGCTGTTAGTCATGGTTGCATTCGGGTTGAAGATCCCATGAAATTGGCCATGTTTTTGTTAAAAGATACTACCAAGTGGACCCAACAAAAAGTAGACAAGGTATTGACAACAAACATCCAAACCGCCATAACGATCAAGCCCAAGATGCCGGTTTATATCACTTATTTTACCGCCTGGGTGGATAGTGAGGGAAACCTTAATTTTAGAGATGATATTTATAATTTGGATGATGAATTGGCTAAAGAAATTTTTGCAGACTAAGGAATAGTGTGAATGTTATAACTTCTTGCCAAAGTTACATAACACATGGAACCATAATTATTAGGAATTTTGGAAGACAGGAAACAAGAACGACTTAAATAATTTGACATGGATAATACAAAAACAATGGCAGCATTCAACACGCTAATCGTAATCAATAACGATAGAATTGAAGGGTACAAAACCGCAGAAGCGGAAGCTAGAGAAACGGATTTAAAAATGCTTTTTTCTGATTTAATGGAAACAAGTGTTCAAAATCGAGTAGCACTTGTTGCCAAAGTAAAGCGACTTGGAGGAACACCCGATGAGGGAACAAGAGTAACCGGTAAATTTTTTCGAGTGTGGATGGACGTGAAATCCGCTCTAAGCGGTAATGATCGAAAAACTATTTTAGATTCTTGCGAATATGGCGAAGATGTAATTCTAGAGGTGTACAATAAAATTTTAATGGAAGATCATCAAGATTGCAGCTCCGCTGATCTTGAGTTGTTACAAAAGCAATATGCGTTATTGCAGCTAGATCACGACAAAGTTAAAGCGCTACGGGATGTGATGGCGAATGAAAAAAGGTAGCGGAATAATCAATGTTGTTTAGTCAAGAGAAGAAGTTAATCACCAAAATTAAAGGTTTGGTACTAACAAATAACATTGATAGTTATAACCTGTAAGTTTTGAATACTTACAGGTTTTTTCTTAAGTACTAAAAAAGTAAAAATAAAGCGCAACAGCTGCTTCGGATGCGTACTGCTTTGTGGGGCAGTACCCTCTAAAAACTTACAGTAGTAGCAATTGATTGTGGAAGGGATAGAAGTTTTTGGAAATCGTATGATACATTTTCTCGGTGGTGTAGAACTACTAAATCCATTCCTTTTTGCTAGACATGTTTCACAATTCTAAAAGTTTTTTAGTGATTTAGAGTACTAAAAATGGGTCATTTAATAGTTAGATCATGCAAACTTATCTCAAAAATATATTCGAGGATACGGGCAATGTTTCCTTATTTATAGGGAGATTTTTTAAGGAAATTGTAACGCCACCTTTTCAAATCAATGAGTTTTTCCGGCAGTGCTACGCTATTGGGTGCCAGTCGTTGCCACTGGTTGGGGTCACCGGTTTTATCATGGGTTTAGTTTTGACCATACAAACAAGACCAACCATGACGCAGTTTGGAGCAGAAAGTTGGTTGCCAAGTATGGTTTCACTATCCTTAATTCGAGAAATAGCACCCGTAATTACGGCATTAATTTGTGCGGGTAAAATAGCTTCAGGAATTGGGGCCGAGCTAGGATCTATGAAAGTTACCGAGCAAATAGATGCTATGGAAGTTTCGGCAATAAATCCGTACAAATATCTTGTGGTAACCAGAGTGTTGGCTGCTACGCTGATGGTGCCTATATTGGTAATTTATGCTGATTTTATTGGGATTTATGGAGGCTATGTAGGTTACAATGTACGAGGGAGTATGAGTTTTTACCGCTATTTTTCAGATGTTTTCGAACATCTAGAGTTTTTAGATGTTTTACCTGCGGTTATTAAAACTTTTTTCTTTGGTTTTTTTATTGGATTAATTGGGTGCTACAAAGGTTTTAATGCCAAAAATGGAACAGCAAGTGTTGGCATTGCCGCCAACGAAGCCGTAGTGGCTGCATCGCTATCCATTTTTTTGATAGATATGATGGCTGTACAAATAACTGATTTATTTACCTAATAGGATGAAAAACGAGCCCATTATAGCCATTGAAAACTTATGGAAATCATTTGGAAAAAATGAAGTTTTAAAAGGCATCAATCTTACCGTCAATAAAGGCGAGGATTTGGTGATTTTAGGACGATCAGGCTCCGGTAAATCCGTTACTATAAAATGCTTGGTCGGTTTGGTAAAGGCAGATAAAGGCGAAATAAAAGTATTTGGAACAGCAATTACAAAACTAAGCAGCACCGAACTTAACCCAATTAGAGTGCGCATTGGTTTTATGTTTCAAAACGGAGCTTTATACGATTCAATGTCAGTGAGACAAAATTTAGCATTTACCTTAAAACACCATGCTAATGAACTAACAGATCAAGAAATAGAACAAAAAATTATGGAAGCGCTTGACAATGTTGGTTTGAAAGAAGCAATCGATAAAATGCCTGCTGCCTTATCAGGAGGGATGCGCAAACGTATCGCTCTTGCTAGAACATTAATTATTAAACCTGAAATCATTTTATATGATGAGCCAACCTCTGGTTTAGACACGATCACTTCAAGAGAAATAAGCGAATTGATTCTTTCAGTGCAAAAAAAATACAAAACAACTTCTATTATCATTTCTCATGATATGGATTGCGCTAAAAGAACAGGAAATAAAATTATGATCCTCAAAGACGGCATTATCTATGCCGAGGGAACCTATGCTGAATTAGAGCAGAGCTCCGACAATTGGGTTCGTTCTTTTTTTGTTTAATTTTAAATATAGAGGGTATGAATAAAAGCTCAAATTATACATGGAAATTAGGAATGTTTGTCATTGTGGGCGTCACATTATTTATAGTTACAATTTATTTTATAGGAAAAAATCAAAACTTATTTGGATCAACTTTTCATTTAAAGTCACATTTTAAAAACGTAAGTGGCCTAAAAATAGGAAATAACGTACGTTTGTCTGGAATAAATATTGGCACCGTAAAGGCGATAGAATTTATAACAGATTCCTCAGTGGTCGTAACTTTGATCATAAAAGAGGAGGTTCAGAAATATATTAAAAGCGACGCCATAGCAAGCATTGGTTCTGATGGTTTAATGGGAGATAAAGTGCTCACCATTTCGCCAGGTTCGGTTGCCATTACTTCGGTAAAAGACAATGATTTGATACCGTCTGTTCAAGCCGTCGAAATAGAGGATATTATGAAGAATGTCAAGCTTAGTGCCGATAACGCTAGGGTGATAACGGAACAATTGGCCATTTTTACCAATAAAATGAATAATAATAATGGCTTACTATCTAAATTAATGACAGATGGCGCCATGGCTAATTCATTAACCCAGACGGTTGCAAACCTACAAGCAAGTGCCAATTCATTTGCTGTTTTTACACATAAAATGAATGCTAAAAATGGAGTAGTATCAAAATTAGTAACCGATGAAAAATTAGGAAAAGTAGTAGATTCAACCCTGATGGAATTAAAAGAAACAGTAAAAGCGGCTCAAAGCAGTATATTACTAAGAGGGTATTTCAATAAAAAGAAAAAAGCAGCAGCCAAAAAACAAAAAAAGTTGCAGAAAACCAAAGAATAGTAAAAATAAAATCCGGTTTAGTGTGCGGTGCGAAAGGGATTTATACAATACAAGCGTAAGCTGACGGTCTATTTTTCAGGAGGTAGGGGTATAATACCTCTAAAAAATGGTATTCAAGGGGAAACTATTTTCGTGTTTCGAATTTAACCCAGATTCCGCATTAGAAATCTACTACAACTGAATTCTTCTTCAAAACCAAGAACTTACTCCTATTTTTAAATTCAAAATACAAAAGTATTACATCTTCAAAAATAGTCCGTGAGCTCTTGTTTTTATTGAAT
>JBOFUD010000389.1:0-2933 GCA_051652385.1 Flavobacterium sp. | reverse complement strand
GCTTCATTAACTTCTTCCATTTCCAATCGTTCTACTCCAATTAATTTAGCGAGTTCACCAACGTTGGGCTTGATTAAATATGCCCCTACTTCTAATACTTTTTCTAAAGCTTCGCCTGAGGTATCTACAATTAATTTGGATTTGTTTTCTTTTGCAATATGCGCTACTTTTTGATAAAAATCGGCATACAAGCCTTCATTCAAGCTTCCGCTGGCCACCAAAAATTTGGGTTGAAACTCGGCAATTTTAGCCAAAAATAATTCGCTTTCTTTTAGGGTTAACGAACCACCGGTAAAGCCAAAACGGTATTGCGAATTGGTATTAGTATCTACCGCAACAAAACTTTCGCGTGTCCAACTCTCTACTGCAACCGCCTCATAATCGATGTTTTCTTTATCTACTAATTCTTCTAACAATTGTCCCATAGCGCCACCTGAAGTGAACAGCGCCATAGAATTGCCTCCTAAACGCGCAATTGCTTTAGACACATTGATTCCTCCTCCACCTGCGTCGTAACGCGGCACCTCGCAGCGTATTTTTTGTTCGGCTACTAGCCCTTTAAAACTTGTACTTTTATCGACGGCTGGATTAACCGTTAGGGTAACAATATCGAATGTTTTCATAATTGATTGCTTTACAATAGACTTCTGCAATTTAATCATTTCGCAACGATGCTTCCTAAACAATTCTCGATTTCTTGCCCTACACATTCTCAACCTAAAAATGCGACATAAGAAAAACTTCAAGATCGAAAATAAAATGCAATGTATTGATTTTCAGTTCACAACAAAACTATTCATATATTTGTTAGTACCAAAAGATAAATTCAGAATTATGAGAACTTCTCTGTTTCTTTTTTTATTACTCTACTCGACAATTACTTTGTCGCAGGGAATACTTGTAGACACCACATCACAAAGCATACCTGAATTAGTTAAAAATGAATTATTACAAAATGCTTGTGCCAACGAAAGTAATTTTAAATTTTCATCTCCTCAAGGCATTGGCAAATTCACTAACACAAACCCAAATTTTCCCTTTCAAGAAGGAATAATTATTAGAAATGGAATAGCCAAACATACCGAGGGAAGCTACACCGGATCGAGAGAAAGCAGTCAATTAAACACCAACGGAGATGCAGACTTACAACTAATAAGCAACAGTAACGGGCAATCTACGCAAATCACAGATGTGAGTTTTATTGAATTTGATTTCACACCAATTTCCAATAATTTTAGTTTTGACTTTCTTTTTGCTTCCAACGAATACGGCGAATTTCAATGCGGATTTAGCGACATCTTTGCTTTTGTTTTGACCGATATTTCTACGGGAATTGCCACAAATTTGGCCGTAATTCCCGGTACAAACCTACCTGTATCGGTTTTAAACATTCGTGATGATCGATATAACACTTCTTGTGTTTCATCCAATTCAACTTTGTTTGGTCATTTCAACATGAATAACCCGAGCACTTCAGCTATTAATATGCGGGGAGAAACCAAAATTCTGACAGCCTCATCAGCGGTAATCCCAAATCGTACTTATCGCATTAAACTTGCCATAGGAGATTATAATGATAGCAATTATGATTCTGCAGTATTTATAAAAGGAGGTAGCTTTAAAACTACGATGGATTTAGGACCGGACAAAAGTATTTGCAAAGGCGAACAAATTCTAATTGAGGCTGACCTAACCGGAAACTACACCTACGTATGGACATTGAATGGCGCTGAAATTCCGGGCGCAACCAGCAAATCCATCACTATAAACCAAGCTGGAAATTATGGGGCAACCGCCACGCTTTCAGGTTGTGTGATAAAAGATGAAGTTACAATTAACGAGTTGATACTAAAACCCCCAACAAACATAACAAAATGTTACCAAGCAAGCCCAATGTATCAATACGATTTAACTCAGAATAACGCACTTTCATTGGGTCTAAATCCAGCCGAGTATTCGCTTTACTTTTATGCATCGTTAGCAGATGCCAATTCTAATAGTCTAAATATTCCTGAAAATCAATTGGCCACTTACAGCAGCAGTGGAAACCAAACCATCTACATCAAAATAGCACACCTTTCTAACCAAAACAGCTACTGTAATGATTTACTTTCCTTTGAATTACTGCTTACGCCAGCATTAAATGTAATAGCACCAGCCGATTTTCTTTTATGCGACACTCCGTCTGGAAGGGTTGTCGTAGACTTGACGATACAGGAAAAACAAATTTTGAACAATTTGCCATATCCTGATTATACACTATCCTACTTTAATAGCGAAACAAACGCCAATAACAATGAAAACCCCATTCCTAATCCTGAAACCTATACAACATCATTAGGTCAAACTCCACAAGTGATTTGGATTCGAATACAGAACAAACTACTTGGATGCTTCACTGTAGTTGCTCTAAATCTAATCATAAACCCCTTGCCACTTGCAGACACTTTGCCCGATGTTATTGTTTGCGACAGCTACACATTACCTCCTATCATAAATGGCAAGTATTTTACAGGACCCGATGGAACCGGAACCCAATTAAACATAGGAGACACAATCACACTAGCAGGCACGTATTACATTTATAGCCCGCCAACTACAACCACCCCTTGTAGTAATCAAACCACTTTTAGAGTGTTTTTTGTGAATCAGTTTATATTCCCAACAGAGGCTTGTGATCGCTATATTGTTCCCTCTGTGCTAATTGGCGGCTTTTTCACCGCTCCGGCAGGCGCAGGAACATTAATTGCGTCAGGAACTGCTTTAACCATAAACCAAACAATTTATTATTATGCTAAGATTAATGGAGTAGTGTGCCGTGATGAAGCGATACCATTAAATATTTTTCCATTACCACCAATAGACCAACTTCCTGATGTGATCACTTGCAACTCCTTCACTTTACCCATCCTAGCCAATGGAAATTATTACAC
>JBOFUD010000388.1:0-5486 GCA_051652385.1 Flavobacterium sp. | reverse complement strand
ATTCTGGCTCCTTAACCCCGATAGTAGCGGCATCCTTTGTTTTTTTCTTTAAAAAAACAAAGATATAGCGCATAGCGGGACCCATGATTCCTGAAAATGCCTTTCGCGGCCGTTCCTGATGATTGGAATGGTTTTGAGGACGTGTAGGTTTTGGTTTATTGGATTTGTATGTTTGTTACGGTATCAATATTTCTAGACGAGTTGCCTATGTGGAGTAGATATTCTCCGGATTCTAGTTTCCAATTTCCTGTTTTTTCATCATAGAAAGCTAAATCTTTGGCTTTTAGATGCAATTCAATTATTTTGGACTCTCCGGATTTTAAGAAAACTTTTTCGAATGCTTTAAGTTCTTTCGTTGGTCGCATTACGGAACTTTTTGTTTGACTGCTATAAAGTTGTATAACTTCAGAGCCGTCACTTTTCCCGGTGTTTTTTACTGTAATTTTTATAATTATTTCTTCATTTTCTTTGAATTGTTTCTTGTTTGTTTCTGTGTTTTTAATTTCAAAAGTGGTGTATGACAATCCAAATCCAAAAGGATAAAGAGGGGTTATGTTTTTGGTGTCGTACCACCTGTAGCCTACTAAGATGTCTTCTTCATAATTAACTTTTAAATTGTGGCCTGGGTAGTTTGATAGTGCCAAATCGGGGGATTGATTTAAAGAAATAGGCAATGTTATGGGTAATTTTCCGGAGGGGAATTGGGTTCCGCTTAAGACATCTATTACGGCATTTCCGGCTTCCATTCCTCCGTACCATGCCCAAACAATTGAAGGTACTCGATTTTGTATTCCAACCAATTCTAGTGGTGATCCTGCGATAATTACTACAATTGTATTTGGGTTTGCTTTGGTTACTTCTTGAATTAGAGTTTCTTGTCCATATGGTAATCGCATGTGAATTCTATCGAATGATTCTGAATCAAAATCATGATTTAGTCCAGCGAAAATTACAGCAACTTCCGATTTTTTGGCTTGTTGAACCGCTTCATCAATCAATTTCCAATCGATAAAATCTGTATTTAATTGGCCTTTATTACTTCCTTCTCCTGGCGATGATTGTTTGTTGTAGCCTTGTGCTACGTTAATTTGTAGTTGTTTGCCATATTTAGTAGTGATGGCCTCGAGAGGGGTGATTTCGTACAAAGGTTTTATTTCAGAACTTAATCCCCCGCTGCAATGTTTTCTTGTTGCGTTGTCGCCAATTACGGCAATGGATTTTAATGTCTTCATTTGTAATGGAAGTAAATTGTTATCGTTTTTCAATAGTACTATGGATTCTACTGCAGATTGATAGGCTAATTGTTGATGTTCCTTTGTGTTTGCGGTTCCTTTAATTCTTTTTTGGGGATTTAATACTTTGGTTTCAATCATGACTCTTAGGATATTAGCTACTTTTTCATTAACTAAACTCTCCTTAATTTTTCCTTCTTGTACTGCTTTGATTAATGGATTTGCAAAATACCAGTCGTTATAATCTTTTTTTTCTGTTCCCATCTCTAAATCAAGTCCTGCTTCAGCTGCTTTTATGGTACTATGAACGGCATTCCAATCAGACATGTATACTCCTTTGAAGTGGTACAAATCTCTTAGAATTGTTCTTCCTAAAAAATAATTTTCAGTACAATATTCGCCTCTAAACTTATTGTAAGCACCCATAACGGTTAGTACATTGGCATCTATTATGGAAGCTTTGAAGCCAGGAAGATATATTTCATGCAAAGCTCTGTCGCTCATATTTACATCTATGTAAAATCGATTATCTTCTTGATTATTAGCTGCATAATGTTTGACACTTGCGGCTACATCTTTCGTTTGCAAAGCCTTGATATAACTTACGGCTAATTGGGAAATTAAAAAGGGGTCTTCACTTAAATATTCAAAATTTCTTCCACACAAAGGGCTGCGGATTATATTTATTCCGGGACCAAGTAAAACGTCTTTTTTTCTGTATCGTGCTTCTTCACCTAAAGCGAATCCTCGTTTGGCGGTTAAATCTAAATTCCATGTTGCAGCCATAGCTGTTCCGGGAGGAAAGCAGGTAACAGCGTCATCTGTTCTACCTTCGTATTGCCAATTATGACGATTCATTTCGGCGCGTACGCCATGCGGTCCATCTGATAATGCCCATTCTGGTATGCCTAATCTCGTAATACCGGAAACATAAAATTTGGAATTGCCATGCAGTAAACTTACTTTTTCCTGCAATGTCATTTTTTTGATTAAAGAAGCAATACGTTTCTCATTCGTGACTTCTGTTTGGGAAAATGTGACTGATCCCATTAGTAAAAAAATGAATAGTGTGGTTTTTTTCATGATGTACAATTAAAGGTTAGTTCCTATATTTATTGTTTAAATTTTGGATTTGTTTTCAGATAAAATATGTTTCTTAAAGTAAAACAATTTTAACTTATTGTACCCCAATGTAATGAAATTATATTTTAATTGAAATATTATTTTTTGTCTGCGAAAGTATTGATCAGGTAAGTTGTTGCATTCTTTTAAAAAACAGGTTTTTTAAAATGATGTTTTTTAATACTTCATCTGTTAAATGGGTTGCAAAAAAAAACACAACTTCAAAAAGTTGCGTTTCCATTATTCTTCTATCAGCAGCTGGGTTTACTTACTGATACAAAAATTTGCGGTTGTTTCTACTACGTTTTTATCTCCTAATATTTTTCGATGCCCTAAATCATTAGTGATAATGAGTTGGCTATTTTTACAATGTTCATGAATGTGTATGCTTGCACTTACCGGAACTTCTGCATCATTATTGTCATGTAGTATTAACAATGGAATTGAAACGGTTGCGGCGGCTTTGTAGGCAGAATAATCGTCCATGGTTTCGCCATATTTTTGTTCGAAATAGTCCCTTAATTTAAAAGCTATTTTTAAATCCAATTGTAATTTGGATATAAAATCGATAATGATATCTTGTACCACATCGCCGCTTCCAATTATTACAGCTTTTTTTACTTGTAAGCCTCTTTTAATTGCGTTCAAAGTTGACATACCTCCCAAAGAATGCCCTACAATTGCATCAAAAGGACCATACTGCTTGTCAATTTCTAGTATTGATTCTATGAAGTCAATCATAATAGTGGAGTTACCGGGAGATTTTCCATGAGCTGGAGCGTCAAAACTTATTGACGTAAACCCATTAGCTAGTAATTCGTCAGCAATTTTAAACAACTGAGTTCCTCTGCCAGACCAGCCATGTACTAAGAGAATTCTTTTGTTAAAATCTCCATATTGATAAGTCATTATTTGTTTATGGATCGACGGGATGGGTAGTATTTTTTTTATACTATTTGTTTCCATTTCCTTTTCTCTTTTTGGAGTTTTATGTTTTATGGGCGTTACAAAGAGTTTGGCAGCAAATCGAGTTGCTAATTTTGATGAAAAAAAAGCGAATACTTTAGCAATAATGATTATAAACTTTGGAATTTGTAAATTTTTTGATGGTTGATTGGTTTTTTTTGGCATTTTGTTAATTTTTTTTTGTAAGTCGAAGCAGACTGGTTTTTTAGTAAATTTAGTAAAAACAAAAGTACTATATATTTTAGCTGTTTGAGTAATTGTGGTGGTTTTGAAATAAAAAACTGCTTTTCTGTATAACTTATTGATATGTAGTGATTTGGGTAAAAAACTGTAAGTTTAATGTTTTAATTAATACTATATGAGACACCATAAAAAAAATATAATCGCGATTATATTGGGAGGAGGACAAGGTTCAAGATTGTATCCATTAACAGAGTTTCGATCTAAACCCGCTGTTCCGGTTGGTGGCAAATATAGGTTAGTTGATATTCCTATCTCCAATTGCATGAATTCTGATATTTTTAGAATTTTTGTTTTAACGCAATTCAATTCAAAATCTTTAAACGCTCATATCAAAAACACCTACAATTTTAGCATATTTAGTCATGCTTTTGTAGATATTTTGGCAGCTGAGCAAACTATTGATAACCCAACTTGGTTTCAAGGAACCTCGGACGCAGTGCGACAATGTATGCCTCATTTTTTAAATCATGATTTTGATTATGTCTTGATTCTCTCTGGTGATCAATTGTATCAAATGGATTTTAACGCGATGCTTGAGGCCCATATCGCAGCCGATGCAGCCATTTCAATAGCTACTTTACCAGTAAACGCAAAAGATGCTTCAGAATTTGGTATTTTAAAAACAGATCATGAAAGTTGTGTAAAGGCGTTTGTCGAAAAACCCACAGCGAATGTTTTATCAGATTGGACCTCTAAGGTAAGTGATGAAATGGAGGCGCAAGGCAAACATTATTTGGCTTCAATGGGAATTTATATTTTTAATAAAGACCTTTTGATTGAGCTAATGAAAAATAAAGAAACCAAAGATTTTGGTAAGGAAATAATGCCTCAAGCCGTTGGAGTTCACAAAATTCTTAGTTATCAATATGAAGGCTATTGGACTGATATTGGAAATATTCAATCTTTTTTTGAGGCGAATATTGGCCTTACAAATGATTTGCCAGAATTTAATTTGTTTGATGGTGATAATAAAATTTACACAAGACCCAGATTGTTGCCGCCTTCAAAATTTAAAGCAACACAACTTGATAATGCGCTTATAGCTGATGGCTGTATTATCAATGCCAAATCGATAATAAAAGCCGTAATTGGAAACAGGTCTAGAATAGGTGAAGGGACAGTTATCGAAAATACTTATGTAATGGGGAACGATTTTTATCAAAGTGTAGAAGATTTAGAAAAGGATCTTCAAAACAGTAAAGCACCACTCGGTATTGGTCAAAATTGTCATATTTATCAGGCGATAATTGAAAAAAATTGTCGAATAGGTCATAATGTTACCATAAAAGGAGGGAAGCATCTCGAGAATTGTAACGAGGAATTGTACTGCGTAAAGGAGGGTATTGTTGTGATTAAAAAAGGTAAAGTTATTCCAGATAATTTTGTGATAGCATAATACTTCTTTTTTTTAAAGAATGATAAAAGTCAAAAAGTAATTAAAGTATGCAAAATCAAACTAGAATTATAATTGAAAATGTCATGCCTCAATTAAACGGAGGAATGCATTTTATTAAACGAATAATTGGGCAAGAAGTCGCGGTACATGCAGATGTTTTTGCAGATGGCCATGATGTAATTGCATGTTGTGTCAAGTATAAACACGAGTCGGATAAAACGTGGCAAGAGGTTCGAATGTGTCCCTCGTATAATGAGGAGTGGAATGCCAGTTTCAAGTTAGATAAGCAAGGTTTTTATACTTATTTTATTGAAGGTTGGGTTGATAATGCTTTAAATTGGCAACATGGTATTGGGCGAAAAATTTCAGATTATCAATTCGTAACCTCGGAATTATTGGAGGGCATCGGCTTCATAGAGGATATCATTAAAAATGTTGACGTTTCTGAAAAGGAATATTTAAATAAAATATTGCAATATTTCAAAAATGAAGCCGAATACGACCAAGCAATTGAAGAAGCAGTTTCT
>JBOFUD010000387.1:0-1933 GCA_051652385.1 Flavobacterium sp. | reverse complement strand
GCCATTTGTGTCTAAAAAAATAGTTTTAAAATCAGGAGCAAAACAAAAGGCATTATCAACCATCATGGGTTCCCGCCATCCTTCCAAAACTTGTGAGCCGAACCCCGGCTCACAAGGTTTTTCCATACTGTCGGGGCTAAAGGAATTTCATTGGGGCTTCTTTGGAAAAAGCAAACGATTGTTAAAATCCCACAAAAACACTTAGTTCATTAAAAATTCCCAAGTAAACTCTGAAAATAATTGTTCAAAATTGTATTTTTACAAAAACTACACCGATTTCGCTATGAATGCAAAAATAGAAAGTAATCCCCTCATTGAGCGATTGCCGAAACATTTGAAACAGTTTATCAAACCACAAGACTACGAAGACTACACGCCCATCAACCAAGCCGTTTGGCGCTATGTGATGCGTAAAAATGTGGATTATCTATCGAAAGTTGCCCACAGTTCGTACCTTGAAGGCTTACAAAAAACAGGCATCGAAATCGACTCGATTCCCAGTATGTACGGCATGAATCGCATACTATCCGATATCGGTTGGGCAGCCGTTGCCGTAGACGGTTTTATTCCACCCAACGCCTTTATGGAATTTCAAGCCTATAACGTATTGGTGATTGCCTCCGATATTCGTCAGCTCGAACACATCGAATACACGCCTGCTCCCGATATCATTCACGAAGGCGCGGGTCATGCACCCATTATTGCCAATCCAGAATATGCCGAATATTTACGTCGTTTTGGCGAAATTGGTTGCAAAGCCATTTCTTCGCACAAAGATTACGAAATGTACGAGGCCATCCGTTTGCTATCCATAGTAAAAGAAGCCGAAGGAACCCCACAAAGCCAAATCGAAGAAGCTGAAAAAGCGGTAGAACATTTGCAAAATAATATGGGTGAACTCTCAGAAATGGCACAAATCAGAAATTTACACTGGTGGACAGTAGAATACGGACTCATAGGGACTTTAGAAAATCCAAAAATATATGGCGCTGGTTTGCTCTCTTCTATTGGCGAAAGTGCTTGGTGTATGACTGATAATGTAAAAAAACTACCTTACACTTTTTCGGCAGCCCAGCAAAGTTTCGATATCACCAAACTACAACCTCAACTGTACGTTACTCCCGATTTTGCTTATTTGAGTTTGATTCTAGAAGAATTTGCCAACACCATGGCATTACGAACTGGTGGTTTATCGGGTATACGAAAACTAATCGATTCTAAGACTTTAGGAACGGTAGAATTGAGTACTGGTTTACAGATTTCAGGTGTTTTTACGAACGTAATCGAACATGATGGCAAACCTATTTACCTACAAACGACTGGAAAAACAGCTTTGGCAAATCGTGAAAAAGAATTAGTAGGACACGGAACTAATGCTCACTTAGACGGTTTTGGTAGCCCCATCGGAAAACTCAAAGGCATCAACCTCGCTATTGAAGATATGAGTCCAAGAGATTTAAAAGCCTACGCAATTTACGAAGGCGAAACCGCGACTTTGGAATTTGAAGATAACATTAAAGTAGTGGGCGAAATCATTACCGGAAAACGAAATTTACACGGCGAAATCATCTTAATTTCCTTCAAAAATTGCACGGTGACCCATGGCGAAACAGTTCTGTTTCAGCCAGAATGGGGCATCTATGATATGGCGGTAGGCAAAAAATTAGTTTCGGCTTTTTCTGGTCCAGCGGACGTAAATAGTTTCGACTTGATCGCTCCCGTACCCAGTAGTAAGACCATCAAAGCTTCGGCCTCAGCAGAAAAAGATGCCTTAGAAGTATTGTATCATACCGTTCGAAACATCAGAAATACTAAAGATGTTTCGACTCCACTAGCACCTATTTTTGAAGAAGTAAAAACAGCACACCCTAACGATTGGTTGCTATCCATAGAATTAGTGGAACTAATAAACAAAAGAAACGAAACCCAATTG
>JBOFUD010000386.1:0-2776 GCA_051652385.1 Flavobacterium sp. | reverse complement strand
GGTTCTACTGCGCTTGCAGGAGCTTCCGTTGGTCGCTCTGCAACCACAAGAACCACTAGCTTTTGTCACTGCGGGGTTTCCATTACGATCTGGGCTAAAAAAAAATAATCAGTAAGCACAAGTTGCGACTTGTTCCTACTGATTATTTTTGGAAATTCAAAACATATTACCCAAGACAGGTCGCTACCGATCGCTACTGGTTGTATCCAAAACGTTTCAACATATTCGTATTACTTCTCCAATTTTTATTCACTTTTACATATAACTCAATATGGATTTGCTTTCCAAAGAATTTTTCTAAATCCAAACGCGCTTCCATTCCCACTTTTTTTAAAGCGGCCCCTTTGTGCCCAATGATAATTCCCTTTTGTGTATCGCGTTCCACCATAATTAGAGAACGGATACGGATGATATTCTCATCTTCAACAAACTCTTCGGTTACGATTTCTACAGCATAGGGAATTTCTTTGCTATAATTCAACAAGATTTTTTCACGAATGGTTTCATTTACAAAGAAACGTTCCGGTTTATCTGTTAATTGATCTTTAGGATAATAAGCTGGTGATTCGGGCAACAAAGCAATGATTCTTTGAAAAACTTCTGGAACATTAAAATTCTGCAAAGCCGATATCGGGTAAATCTCAGCATTCGGAACTTTTTCGGTCCAAAAAGCCACTTGCTCTTCTAATTGCTCTTGATTCGAATTGTCAATTTTATTTAACAACAACAAAACCGGGATTTTTGAATGGATGATTTTATTAAAAAAGGCTTCATCTTTCAATTCTTGTTCACCAATCTCGACCATATAAATCAAAACATCGGCATCTTCAAAAGCCGATTTTACAAAATTCATCATCGATTCCTGCATTTCATAAGCAGGTTTAATGATTCCGGGCGTATCGGACAAGATCATTTGAAAATCATCGCCATTTACAATTCCTAATATTCTATGTCTAGTAGTTTGAGCTTTTGAGGTAATAATGGACAAGCGTTCTCCAACAAATGCATTCATTAATGTGGACTTCCCAACGTTTGGATTCCCTATTATATTTACAAAACCAGCTTTATGTATCATTTTAAAATTATTTATTTTGCAAAGGTAGCCATATCAACTCAATAGACGAAATAAAACATTTTTTTAATATTATGCTTGGAATTCAAGAAAACCATCGTATCTTTGCCACCGAAACAACGCGGGATAGAGCAGTAGGCAGCTCGTCGGGCTCATAACCCGAAGGTCACAGGTTCGAGTCCTGTTCCCGCTACTAGAAAAGCTTCAGAGAAATCTGAAGCTTTTTTTTCGTTTACGACTATAATTTTAACCTTAGTTCTGTTTTTTGGAAAAGAGCCTGCAGCAATTTTTGATTGTTCTTAAAAACATAAAAACCTGCAAAAGCAGGTTTCTACGAACTAAATAGAATGCATTTTAAACAAATTAAATTGGTCTTAACAAAACAATTTTTCCTTTTGATGTCAACATAATCAAGTTTAAGGCATCTTTACTCATTAAGTATTGAGAGACAGGTCCGTTAAATTGATTGTACGAAATATTGAGCTCTCTGAGCTTTTTTAGAGACTCTAATCCTTTAGGAATTAGCCCATTGAGTTCATTATCATACAAACTCAAGCGCTCTAAATCATTTAGCTTTGCAATATCAGAATGCAGCACTCCATTGAATTTATTTCCATTCAATAAAACAACTTTTAAGGAGTGTACAGTATACAAAGAAAAGGGAATTTGTCCCTCAAGTTCATTATTACAAACGGATAAACTTTCTAAACGTCCCAATTTACCTATTTCAGCAGGCAAAACTCCATTTAAATGATTCATCGATAAATCCAAATCAATCAAAAATTTTAAATTTCCGATAGTACTCGGAATAGCACCTTTCAAGTTATTTTTGGCAAGATTAAGCTTTTCCAGAGCACCCAAACCACCAATTGCTTTTGGAAAACCACCACTAATATGATTAGCACTTAAATTCAACTCTTTCAAAGCAACAAAATCCCCGATCGCCGTGGGCAAACTTCCCGTTAGATTATTGCTGGATAAATTGATTGACACTACCTTGTCTCCCTCAAGCCTAACACCATACCATGTGCTGATTGGCGCGGCTAGATTCCATTTATTTTTCCAATTTGTACCATTTGTCGCTTGATACAATTGCAATAAAGCTTCCACTTCCACCGCAGCTACTGAAGCGAAAGAACTTATCGAAAAAAACAAAAACAATAGGGAAATTAGCTTTTTCATCAGTTGTTAATTATATCCTAATTTGAATTCCTAAAAGTACCATAGATAGAATTCAAATACAAATAAAATCGACGAAATACATCATTTTAAAATAAAATTTATAAATATCCTACAAAAAAAGAGAAGAATACAATTTTTTATTAACTTTGAGTACGAATCAAAAATGGCAACTATGGATTTTAATTTTCAATCGCTATTCGTAGCGGCGCTCGCTACCCTTTTTATTGGATTTGTTTGGTATCATCCAAAAGTTTTCGGTAGCCTTTGGATGAAAGAAGCAGGACTGACAACAGAGCAACTTCAGGCGGGAAACATGATCAAAATTTTTGGCTTTACATATCTCTTTTCCTTATTTATAACCATTACGGAGCTATCATTAACAATTCATCAAATGGGAGCACTGGGAATGATTGGCGGTCCCTCAGAAATAAATAAAGCACTCCCTTCGTACGCCGCTTTTATGACTGACTACGGATTAGCGTTTAGATCATACAAACACGGCGCACTACACGGATTTCTCTC
>JBOFUD010000385.1:0-2087 GCA_051652385.1 Flavobacterium sp. | reverse complement strand
GAAGCAGGCTTGCCTTATATTTCACTTTGTACCGACCCTACAACCGGAGGGACTACCGCTTCTTACGCCATGTTGGGAGATATCAATATTTCAGAACCAGGCGCGTTAATTGGTTTTGCTGGACCTCGTGTAGTTCGAGATACCACCGGAAAAGATTTGCCCGAAGGTTTTCAAACCGCTGAATTTCTTTTGGAGCATGGTTTCTTAGATTTTATCTCTCCAAGAAAAGACCTGAAAGACAACATTAACTTATACATCGATTTGATCCAAAATAACGATATTCGATGATTTTTGTATATTTAGACCGCCTTACTTTTAAGGCGGTTTTTTTTTGATGCTCACTGAAAACGTTTACGTTTTGTAGGTATTTGTTTCAACTCAGATTCCCAAGTAGAAATCTACTGTAACTAAATTACTTTGCCGTTTTTTTTAGCGGAGTTTAATGAACGATCTTGTCTTTTTCAAAAATAGTCCATGCCCTTTTGCTTTAGTAGAATAGTCTAGTTTCGCTATGAAATTTAATACTGATTTTATGTTGCCAAAGTAGGGATGTGTTATATGCTGTTTTAAATCCAAGTCTCTTTTTCTGTGTTCAATTCTTTTTTTACGGGCTTAGTTTTTAAAACAATTAGCTGCTTTTGTTGTGATTTTCTAGGTCCTTGTTTCTCATTGAATTGAAACATATGAACGCTTATGTCTTGATTTATAGGTTGTTGTGTTTTGTTAAAATAGGTTAGTTTGGTTTGTGATATTTGATTTTTAGTTAACTTTAGTTGAACTAAAATCTTTTTTATGAAAAATTTATTTGATTTAACCAACAAAACTGCCATTGTTACTGGTGGTGGAAATGGCATTGGGAAAGGGAGTTGCATGATGCTTGCAAAATATGGGGCCAATATAGTGGTGTCGGATTTAAAAATTGAAGATGCAGAGGCGGTGGCTGCAGAAATTATTAGTGAAGGTGGAAATGCAATTGCCGTAAGTTGTAATGTCACCAAAGATGATGATTTGGTAAATTTGGTAGAGCAAGCTATTTCGAAATTTGGAACAATTGAAATTTTAGTCAATAATGCCGGTGGGGGTGGTGGTGGAAAAGAAGATCCATTCAAAATCTCTGTTGAAGATTTTGCATGGCGCTTTCAGTTAAATTTATTTAGTGCTTGGAGGTTATGTCAGTTGTGTGTTCCTTTTATGAAGAAATCCAAGTATGGTTCCATTATTAATATCACTTCAATGGGATCCATAAATAAAAGTCCAAACATGAGTGCTTATGCTGCTTCCAAGGCGGCACTCAATCACATGGCTGCTAATTTAGCTTTTGATTTTGGACCTGAAGTGAGGATAAACTGTGTGGGTCCCGGAGCCGTTAAGACCGCTGCGTTGGCAACTGTTTTAACGCCAGAAATAGAAAAAACAATGCTCTCTCACACTCCAATAAAACGGTTAGGCGAGGTAGAAGATATCGCGGGTGCCGTGTTGTATTTTGCAGCTCCTATTTCTGAGTGGGTTAGTGGACAAGTATTATTTGTGAATGGCGGCGGGGTACAAACGCTCGATTAATGTATATTCAAGGTTAGTTGTCATTGCTTTGAAAGCAGATGGTTCCCTATCACACGAATCGAAACACTAAACCATGGTTTTTGTCCGTAAAATATCGAATTCTTGCGGAGTAGGAATGTGGCTTACATTAGTTATTGCTGATTCTTTTGATGTTGTCTCGGCCAGTGAACTTGTATTTGAATCCAAGGTGATCTTGTGATTCTTCTTATTTTTTAATTTAAACAAACGAAATATGACAAAGTCAGAAATTCTAAAAGGCGCCATTGCTTCAGGAGTTATCAATGGAATTATTAATGGAATGATCAATTGGTTTCAACTAGATAAATCATCAACAATAAGTTTAACAACAGATTCAATATCCTCTCAAGAGTACACTGTTTTTGGAGAAGCTGTGGTATTGGGTACGTCGCTGGCATTTATATTGACGAGTATTGCCTTCTTTACAATAAAAATCGAAAACAAACCCAGTTACTTTCCTAGTGTGTTTTCATTGGCTTTAAAAAACACCATTTTTGTTTTTGGTGTAC
>JBOFUD010000384.1:0-3914 GCA_051652385.1 Flavobacterium sp. | reverse complement strand
CAATTTGTTTCTGTTTCTAAAAAATAACTATCGAATAGTGATCGCAAAATACTTAAAATCATAAAAAATGAACATAAAAATCGCTCTTTTATATGCCACGCTAGGTTTTTCAACACTTAGTCAGGCCCAACAAATACCCGCGGCACCACAAACGGAATCCATACTCATTCTTAATGCTACGGCGCATTTGGGTACTGGCGAAGTGATCGAAAATGCCGCCATTGGTTTTAAAGACGGAAAAATTACTTTGGTAACCAATGCCCAACAACTAAAATTGGCAAAAGATGCCTACAATACTACAATAGATGCCACCGGAAAACATGTGTATCCTGGTTTTATTGTTCCGAATTCTACTTTGGGTTTGGTGGAAATTGACGCCGTAAAATCGTCGGATGACGAAGAAGAAATTGGAGAATTTAATCCGAACGTTCGAAGTATTGTGGCGTATACCGCCGATTCAAAAGTGATTGAAACCGTTCGTCCCAACGGAATTTTGATGGCGCAAATCACGCCAAGAGGCGGGAGAGTTTCAGGCAGTTCGTCGATTGTGCAACTCGATGCTTGGCACTGGAAAGAGGCATTAATTAAAGAAAATGATGGTATTCATATTAATTTGCCGCTTACTTTTAAAAGATCGGGTTGGTGGGCTGAACCAGGATCTATCGAGCCTAATAAAGAGTACAACAAACAAGTGGATGAACTGAATGCTTTTTTCAAAAATGCCAAAGCCTACCTGGCTGGTCCCGCTGAGAACCGTAATCTTGTTACCGAAGCTACCAAAGGATTATTTGACGGGACGCAAACACTATTCATTCATGCCGACGAAGAAAAACAAATTGTGGATGGCATTCAAATAGCCTTGGAAAATGGCATTCAAAAAATAGTAATTGTTGGAGGGTATGAAGCTTATAAAGTCGCTCCGCTGTTACAAAAAAACAATATTGGCGTATTTTTAAGAAGAGTACACGATATGCCTACCAATGAAGATCAAGATATCGATTTGCCGTATAAAATGGCTACAATACTAACTGATAAAGGGATTGTCGTTGGCTTAGAAAACAGTGGAAGCAAAGAACGTATGAGCTCAAGAAATCTCCCTTTTTTAGCTGGAACTTGCGTTGCTTACGGATTAGATAAAGAGAAAGCCTTGCAATTGATTACGTTGAATACCGCAAAATTATTAGGAATAGAACAACAATGTGGTTCTTTGGAAGAAGGTAAAGACGCGACTCTTTTTATTTCAGAGGGAGATGCGCTAGATATGAGAACAAATAAACTAACCCATGCTTTTATCCAAGGAAGAATGATTAATTTAGCCACGCATCAAACCAAACTTAGCGATAAGTACAAAGCGAAATACAATCAAAAATAAATATTATGGGACTATTTAATGCCATTTTAGGAAATGCCTCTGAAGTCACTCACGAAAGTGCTTCGAAAGAATTTGAACCTATTTTAATAGAAGGCGAAGTGATTGAAAAAGCATTCAAATTAGTAAAAGATATGTTTGTTTTTACCAATAAAAGACTTTTATTGGTCGAAAAACAATTGGTGGGTTCAAAAGTCGATTATTTATCTATTCCATACAAAAGCATCAAAAAATTCTCCAAAGAAAGTGCTGGAATTCTGGATATGGATGCCGATTTAAAAATATGGCTCAACCACGAGCCGCATCCAATTACCAAACAATTTGGCAAAGGAAGTAACAACATCAACGAGGTGTATCGCATATTAAGCAAACATACCTTATAGCACAACTACCTCAGCCGAACACAAAGGAGACTTCTACATCAATTAGAAGTCTCTTTTTTTTGGTGAAACGCAAGCTAAATTTGAATAAAAATGACGGTATTACACAGTATTTTGTCGCTACTTGCAAAAAACAAACATTAACATATTGTAAATTTTAATACCCAAACAATAATTACCCTCAAAATTTAAGGGGGTACACTGCCAAAATGATAAAAATATATTATTATTTATCAATTTTTGCAGGGGTTTAAAATGATTTTATATTTTTATCCCATAATTAACTAAAAACATAAACTATGCGAAAGATTATTTTGAGTGTGATCTTGATTACCATTTTGGTATTATCCGTTTTTTCCATTTATTTTCAAAGTGAGATGACTACTTTAGGTGCTCATGTTGTGGCCTTAAAATTAGACACCGGTGATACTGCTTGGATGATTGTAGCTTCTGCCCTAGTATTATTAATGACTCCAGGTCTTGGTTTTTTCTATGGAGGCATGGTTGGAAAAAAGAATGTAATTAGTACGATGTTGCAAAGTTTCATGGCTATGGTCATCGTAACCATCTTATGGGTTTTGGTTGGATTTGGATTATGCTTCGGACCATCCATCGGAGGAATCATTGGAGATCCCACCAGCAATTTTATGTTTCAAGGAGTAAACGCCACCACCGCATGGGAATTAGCACCTACCATTCCATTTATTTTATTTGCCTTCTTTCAAGCTAAATTTGCCATAATCACACCCGCCTTAATCACCGGAGCTTTTGCAGAACGTGTTCGTTTTTGGGCCTACTTACTGTTTATGGTTTTATTTATATTATTTGTTTATGCTCCTCTTTGTCACATGACATGGCATCCTGATGGGTTGTTTTTCGGGTGGGGTGTTTTAGATTTTGCCGGCGGAACCGTGGTACACATGAGCGCAGGTTGGGCCGCATTGGCTGGGGCTATCTTCTTGGGTAAAAGAAAAGTTCAAAAAGTAAACCCCGCTCGTATTACCTATGTTTTATTAGGTACGGGATTATTATGGTTCGGATGGTTTGGTTTCAACGCAGGATCAGCAGTTGGCGCCAATGGATTGGCCGCTCAAGCCTTAGGCACAACAACCGTTGGTGCCGCTGCAGCCGCCATGACTTGGGTGTTTTTTGACAAAATTCAAGGACATAAACTTTCAGCCATGGGGGCTTGCATTGGCGCAGTCGTAGGACTTGTGGCCGTTACTCCTGCTGCTGGATTTGTCACTATTCCGCATGCTATCGCGATTGGAATTATTGCTAGTATCGTAAGTAATATTGTATGCAGTAAATTTCCTAAAGGAAAAATTGACGATGCTTTGGATGTTTTCGCTTGCCATGGCGTAGGTGGTATGGTAGGAATGCTTTTAACCGGTGTTTTTGCTTCAAAATCAGTTAACGCTATAGTTGGAGACAACCAAGGTTTGATTTTCGGCGACGCTACTTTGTTTTTAATTCAATTAAAAGCCTTAGTGCTTGTCTCTGCTTTTGCCTTCACTGCCTCCTATGCTTTATTCTTTATTGTAAATAAAATCACTCCTTTGCGTGTGAGTGAAGACAAAGAGGAGTTAGGCCTTGACATTTCTCAACACGGAGAGTTTTTGTAATAAAAACAGAACATCCTTATCAATAAAAAAATGGCTATTTCTGCGGAGATAGCCATTTTCTATTATTTCTCATTACAAAAAACAAATACCCGCTCCAATCTTTATCCAAAATATTTCAGACTCTGAACATTCAAATCTCATCGCCTTTAGCTATTTTTGCAATCAATACTAGCTTAAAAAATGAATATAAAATTAATCGCCATTGGCAAAACAGATAATAAATCACTTCAAACCTTGATTGATGATTATACCAAACGATTGTCGTTTTATATCAAATTCGAATTGGACAGTATTCCCGATATAAAAAATGTAAAAAACTTATCCGAAAGTCAACAAAAAGAAAAAGAAGGTCAGCTCATTTTATCCAAAATTACCCCAACAGATCAATTAATTTTACTGGATGAAAACGGTAAAAATTATTCGAGCGTCGCTTTTTCGCTTGAATTGCAAAAAAAAATGAATGCCGGTATCAAAACGTTGGTTTTTGTTATTGGAGGTCCTTATGGTTTTTCTGACACCGTTTACGCAGCAGCACAAGGC
>JBOFUD010000383.1:0-1510 GCA_051652385.1 Flavobacterium sp. | reverse complement strand
GTTTGAACAATTTGTGTCGCTGCATTTTTAAATTGGTTGTACACCAATTCAATTCGATCATAATTTCCAACAATAAATTCTTGCATCAAATGATCCGCAATAAGCGCTACATTCTCAAAACTTAAAGCATCAAAAACTTTGCTTTCATTTCCAACAATTGGTAAATTTTTGCTTAAAACATCATTTCCTTTTTTGCCAATAGCAAAAACATCTACTTGTTTTCCAGCATAAAAAGCTGCACGTGCTTTCACTTCCTTAATTACATTGGTATTGAAAGCGCCACATAATCCTCTATTGGACGTTATCGCTACTAATAACACTTTTTTGATCTCTCTTTGCGTAGTATATTCACCACCCACATCTCCGTCAAGAGTAGCAGATAGGTTTTGCAATAACTCTGTTTGTTTTTCGGCATAAGGACGCATCGCTGTGATGGCGTCTTGCGCTTTCTTCAACTTTGCAGCTGAAACCATTTTCATCGCCGATGTAATTTGCATCGTAGAGGAGATGGAAACAATTCTATTACGGATTTCCTTTAAATTAGCCATTTTTTTTGAGTATTAAGATACAAGTATTAAGTATCAAGACATCTTAATTCTTGATACTCAATACTTAATACTTTCTAATTATATTTTGCTGAAATTTCTTTTGCGGCAGCTTCGATTACATCTGTAATTTCATCTGTAAATTTACCTGCTTTCAAAGCATCCAAAGTTGCTCTGTTTTTGTTATTCATGTATTCTAAGAAATCTTTTTCGAATTCTTTTACTTTATTCACAGGAACATTACGCAATAAGTTTTTTGAACCTGCATAGATAATCGCAACTTGATCTTCTACTGTATAAGGATCATTCAAACCTTGTTTCAAGATTTCAACGTTTCTTCTACCTTTTTCAATTACGTTTAAAGTAACAGCATCCAAATCAGAACCAAATTTAGCAAACGCTTCCAATTCACGGAATTGGGCTTGATCTAATTTTAAAGTACCCGCAACTTTTTTCATGGATTTAATTTGAGCGTTACCACCCACACGAGATACAGAAATACCTACGTTAATCGCTGGACGAACCCCAGAGTTGAACAAATCTCCATCCAAGAAAATTTGACCATCTGTAATCGAAATTACGTTGGTTGGGATATAAGCTGATACGTCACCTGCTTGTGTTTCGATAATTGGTAAAGCTGTTAATGAACCACCACCTTTAACGATTCCTTTTAAAGAATCTGGTAAATCATTCATGTTTTTAGCGATAGAGTCATCAGCAATTACTTTACAAGCTCTTTCTAATAAACGAGAGTGTAAGTAAAATACGTCACCTGGATACGCTTCACGTCCTGGAGGTCTTCTTAACAAAAGAGACACCTCACGATACGCCACCGCTTGCTTAGATAAATCATCATAAACAATCAAAGCTGGACGACCTGAATCTCTAAAATATTCTCCAATAGCAGCACCTGCGAAAGGAGCATATACTTGCATTGGCGCTGGATCAGAAGCATTAGCTGCAAC
>JBOFUD010000382.1:0-1542 GCA_051652385.1 Flavobacterium sp. | reverse complement strand
GTTACGGATTTTTTTTGTGGGCGATGAGGGGTTCGAACCCCCGACCCCCTCGGTGTAAACGAGGTGCTCTGAACCAGCTGAGCTAATCGCCCTATTTTACTAGGTGGCTATCATATCGTGATTGCGTGTGCAAATATAAGGCTAGATTTCGTATTTGCAAGCCTTTTGTGTAAAAAAATTAAAATAAAAATCGGCTTTTTTCTTTAAGGCTTAAAATACAGACACTTAGTTTTTGTAGTAATTGCTATTATTTTTTTGTATTCCCTTCGCATAGCAGTACATTTGGCCTTCATAAAACAAAACCATGGGAAGATTTAAAGAAAACGATTTGCCAAAAGCCAAAATAACGGCTTCTTCAATCAATAAAGCCAAGATTATATTTAAATACGCGGGTAATCATACCTGGAAGTTTTATGTGGGATTATTGTTTTTATTATTGACGAGTGTTACCGCTTTGGCTTTTCCTAAATTTATGGGGATGTTGGTGGATTGTGTCAACAAGAAAGATGGTGATTTAGCCAATCAAATTGCCTTGGGCTTGGGGTTGGTGTTGCTATTGCAATCGGTTTTTTCGTTTTTTAGGTTATCTCTTTTCGTAAATTTTACCGAGAATACCCTAGCCAATGTGCGCTTGGCTTTGTATACCAATTTGGTCAAATTGCCTATGTCGTTTTTTTCTCAGAAAAGAGTAGGGGAGTTGAATAGTCGCATTAGTAACGATATTACCCAAATTCAGGATACTTTAACTACAACTATTGCGGAGTTTCTACGTCAATTCATTCTCATCATTGGAAGTTTTATCATGCTCGCTAGCATTAATGTAAAACTAACTATCATGATGATTTCTGTAGTTCCCTTGGTGGGTGTGGCTGCTGTTTTTTTTGGTAGATTCATTCGTAAATATGCTAAGAAAGTACAAGATCAAGTAGCCGAAAGTCAAGTGGTGGTCGAAGAAACGATGCAAGGCATAAGTATTGTTAAGGCGTTTGCCAATGAATGGTACGAGATAGAACGGTATGCCACAAAAATTAAAGAAGTAGTTAAAGTGGCCATAAAAGGGGGGCAATTGCGTGGGTATTTTGCTTCATTTATCATAGTGTGTTTATTCGGAACTATCGTAGCGGTGGTTTGGTATGGGGTGCAATTGAGTATTGCTGGCGAAATTACGGTGGGTGAATTGTTTACCTTTATTCTCTATTCTAGTTATGTTGGGGCTTCCTCCGGGGGAATTGCCGAATTATATGCCCAAATGCAAAAAGCTATCGGAGCAACTGAACGTGTTTTTGAGTTATTAGAGGAAGTACCTGAGAAAATCAACAGTACGGCTATTCCAAATTTTGAAAAAATTAAAGGCAATGTGGTTTTTGATAATGTTGCTTTTACTTATCCTTCACGTAAAGAAATTGCAGTTTTAAAAGGCGTTAGCTTCTCGGCATTATCGGGTCAAAAAATTGCAATTGTAGGGCCCAGTGGCGCGGGTAAATCAACTATTGCTTCTTTGTTGCTTCGTTTTTATGATGCCTCAGGAGGTGTTATCACTAT
>JBOFUD010000381.1:0-6304 GCA_051652385.1 Flavobacterium sp. | reverse complement strand
GCGCAATGGTTTTCTGAGTAATAAAAATTTTAGAATAAAAAAAACTCATTGCTACAGTTAGTAATGAGTTTTTTTTGTTCAAAAAGTTATCTTTTATGTTTCCATCTTTTGTGTGTCCACAAATAATATTCGGGGGCGTTGTAAATTTGTTTTTCGACCAATTTCATGTAACGTTCTGTAATTTCAAATTTAGGTAGACTTTTAGCATCCTCAGTAATATTGTGAAAAGTAACTTCATAATAACCTCGTTTTACTTTTTTAACATCAGCAAAAAGAACATTTAGATTGTACCTTCTAGCCAGCATTTCTGCTCCAGTGTGAACGGGAACTTCAATTCCCATGAATGGATACCAGTGGGTTGCCCTGTCAATTTTTGGTGATTGATCACTAATAAAAGCATACATAAAAAGTTGCTCTAAATTTTCATTTGCTCTTATTAATGGGATAGTTTTGCTTGTCTCAACCAATTCTGCATTAAATCGTGTTCGAATATTTTTAATCATACGGTCAAAATGAATATTGGCAATTTTTTTGTAGACAGCCACGAAAGAAAATTTTGTGTGCTTGTTTACCGTTACCAACCATTCCCAACAAGCGTAATGAGAGGAGAGTAAAATGGTGTTTTTTCCTTTTTTCTCAAATTCTTTTAACAAATCAATGTTGGTGATTTTAAAACGCTTTTCAATTTCTTTATGAGAAATAGTTAAGGGTTTAATCATTTCAAGAAACATATCACTCAAATGCTGATAAAATTTCTTTTCAATGATTCTTCTTTCCTTTTCATCCAAATAGGGTAGGGTTAAGGCTATGTTTTTTCTTACCGTTTTTTTTCGGTAGCCGATTATTCGATAAATCAGGATGTAAACAAGATCAGAAAACCAATAAAATAGGCGAAATGGAAGGATAGAAATCAGCCATAACATTGGAAAAACAAGAATGTAAACTAAAAATTGCATGTGTTTTTTTTGCAAATATAATAACAAACGCTAATTTTTTTATTTGTCCTTCCGCCAAAAATTTCTTAATTACCGTGGGATTTTTTTTTAAAAGTTTGAATCAGGTTGTTAAAAAATAATTGGGCTAGTTTTTTTTTAGTTTAGGATTTGTGTTTCCATCGTTTATGTGTCCATAAATAGAATTCGGGAGCATTGTAAATTTGTTCTTCTACCAGTTGTAAGAAGCGTTCGGTCATCTCAAAGGCAGGAAGATTTCTTGCATTCTCGGTTACAGTATGAAAGGTAGCTTCATAATAGCCTCTTTTTACTTTTTTAACATCTACAAAAAGAACATTTAGATCATATCTCTTGGCCAGCATTTCGGCTCCAGTATGCACAGGAACAGTGATTCCCATGAAGGAATGCCAATGAAAAGTCTTGTCGAGTTTTGGAGATTGGTCACTTATTAAGCCGTACATAAATAAACGATCTAGTTTTGCATTTTCACGCATTAACGCAATGGTCTTGTTGGTTTCTACCAATTCGGCCTTAAATCGCGAGCGAATATCTCTAACCAATTGATCAAAATATTTGTTAGCTATTTTTTTGTAAACGCCCACACCATTAAATGTAGTTTGATTGTTTAAAGTCATTAACCACTCCCAGCTTGCGTAGTGAGAGGTAAGTAAAATAGTGCTTTTTCCTTTTGCTTCGAATTCTTTTACTAATTCTATATTGGTTATTGCAAAGCGTTTGGCCATTTCATTCGGCGAAATAGTCAAGGTTTTAATCATTTCAAGGAACATGTCGCACAAATGGTGGTAAAATTTCTTTTCAATTCCTCTTCTTTCTTTTTCATTCAAATGTGGTAGTGTCAAAGCTATATTAGATCGAACAACTTTTTTGCGATAACCTATTATGCGATAAACCAAAAGATAAATAAGATCGGAAAACCAATAAAACAACCGAAAAGGAAGGATTGAAATCAGCCAAAGAATCGGAAAAACAAGAATGTAAACCAGAAACTGCATACGTTTTTTGTGCAAATATAAACGAAAAATGGAAATAATATGCTGATTTACTTTGGGGTTTAAAAATGTAAGATGACTATCTTTACCAATAACTATAAAAAAAAATGATATGAATTTGATGTTGTTGAGTTTGATTTTGGTTAACGTTGCCATCAGCTACAAAGGATGGAATGATAGCTATTTTTTTAGAAAATATGAATTTCATATCGGAAGTATTCGAGCAGGAGAACAAGTAAGAATGCTCAGTTCTGGTTTTTTGCACGTTGATATGTCTCATTTGTTATTTAACATGTTGACGTTGTATTTTTTCGCGCCTGTGGTTATTGGTTTTATGGGGACTTTTTCTTTTTCCTTGGTGTACATCGGGAGTCTTGTATTCGGTAGTTTGCTCACCATGTCATTTCATAAAAACGATTATAACTATCGTGCGGTCGGAGCTTCTGGAGCTGTTACAGGAGTTTTGTATTCGGCTATTTTGCTGCAACCCGATATGATGTTGGGCTTGTTTTTTGTTATTCCAATTCCGGCTTATTTATTCGGAATTCTTTACTTGTTGTACTCTATTTACGGCATGAAAGCGAAAAATGACAATATTGGGCATACCGCTCACTTTGGTGGGGCAATTGGCGGATATGTAATTACTCTGGTAAAGGAGCCTCAATTATTGATGCAGCATACCTTAATGGTGGCTTTGTTGGCAATTCCTATTGTTCTTTTATTTGTTTTAGAGAAAAGAGGAAAAATGTAATGGCATTACTTTTGCAACAGATCGTTTAAATATTTTTAACTTAAGAATCTAAATATGAAAAAAGCAATAACCTTTTTATTGATGTGCTCCATTTTTTTTGTACAAGCACAAGAAAGCAAACCGGTACCTCAGATTAGCGTGAGTGGCGAGGGTAAAGTGAAAGTTACTCCTGATCAAGCGGCCATCGTTATTACTGTCGAGACGCAAGGTGCTAATGTCAAAGGGGTAAAAAATGACAACGACTTAAAAGTGTCAAATACCCTAAAATTTTTAAAGAAAATGAATCTTCCGGCTCAAGATTATAAAACAAAACGCGTAACGCTGAATCCGGTTTATGATGCCAATTCGAAGAAAAAGTCGTACATGGCAAGCCAAACTATTGAGGTTTTACTACAGGATTTGGATAAATATGATGCGTTAATGGAGGGTTTGGTTGATGGAGGTGTAAATCGTATTGATGGTGTTACATTTCAGTCTTCTAAGTTAGCTCAATATCAAGCTGAGGCTAGAAAATTGGCTATGAAAGATGCCAAAGGTAAAGCAGAGGATTTCGTGTCTGCTTTGGGGCAAAAAGTAGGCAAGGCACTATCGATCTCGGACAACTCTGCAAACTATCCGTCTCCAAGGCCGGTTTATGCCATGAAGGCAATGTTGAGTGACCAATCAGAAAGTTCAAATAAAGAAACGTTGGCTATTGGAGAGATTGATATAGAGGTGAACGTTAGTGTTACGTTCTTTTTAGAATAAAGTGCAACAGCATACAAACAAAAAGTCCCGATTTTCATCGGGACTTTTTTTGTGGGGAGAGCAGGATTCGAACCTGCGAAGTTTGCACAGCAGATTTACAGTCTGCCCTCGTTGGCCGCTTGAGTATCTCCCCAAAACTCAACAAGTGTTGCTTGTTGTGCTAACCGGGTGCAAATATAAGAACACTTTTTAGCTTTGCAAACAAAAAATGTAATAATTTTTAGGATATTTTTTAATGTATTGGAAGTGAGTAAAATAAAAAATCTCCACAAGGGAGATTTTTTATAACTATAATTAAATAGTGCTATTGCGATAAAAGTTCGACAATTTTTGCTTTTAATTCGGCTCCATTTAACCCTTGGGCTACTACCTTTCCTGAAGCATCTAGCACAAAAGTAGCAGGAATAGATTCTACTTTGTATTGTTTGGCTATCGGTTCATCCCAAAATTGCAAATGGGAAACTTGTGTCCACGATAATCCATCTTTTGCAATAGCATCTTTCCAAGCTTTGGCTGATTTGTCTAAAGAAACGCCTACAATATTTAAGCCCTTGGCGTGTAATTCTTTGTAAAGAGCAACCATATTTGGATTTTCTCTTCGGCAAGGAGCGCACCATGATGCCCAAAAATCTACAATCGTAACTTTGCCTAAGCTTTGTTTTAAACTAATTATTTTTCCTTGCGGATTAGGCGCAGAAAAATCGGCTCTTCATTTTGTTTCAGTTGGAGCTGTTACTGCAGGTTTTGCTCCAACAGTTGGCGCTTTCATTTCGGTTAAACGCGCTTTAATTGCTTTACCCGGTTTTGTATTTTTTAAAGCATCCTCCAAACCATCATACAATTTCTCTGTTTTTTTAACATCAGATGATGGATCATTTAGCATTCCTTGAACGATTAAGGCGCTAATGAAAGATTTTGGATGTGTTTCTGCATAAGTAACATATTTGTTTTTTGATGCAGTACTTACTTCTTGCTGAATCGTCATGAATTCTTTCATCAAGCCATTGATCACTGCAGTGTCTTTTTTGGCTTGAGCATCATTCATTTTTTGAGTATTTGCTGTTTGGAAATCAATTAGTTTCTTTTGAACTTGAGTGATTTCTTTATTGAAAGAAGCAAATTCGTCATTGTTGTAAGTTCCAGAAATTTTTGAATTTTGAAGTGTGTCTTTGTTAACAACGATTTCAATAGATCCATTTTCTAAGATGAACGGCAATTTCCCCTGAATTCCTTCAATGGTGATTAGGTGGAAAGATGGCTCGGTAGTTTTACCTTCCATTTTAAATGTGCCATTTTCAACTTTTACAGTATCAACAGCAATTACTCCAAGTTTGTCGTCTTGGCTCTCTAGGATAATGGTTTTTCCATTTTCAATTCCCTTCGCCGTGCCCGAAATAGTGTAAGAATCTTTGTTGCAAGAAAATAATGCAATAGAAGCAGATAATAATAAAATGACTTTTTTCATTTTTGAGTTATGTTATTAGATTTGTATGCAAAAGTATTTAATTTTATAAATTATGCATACTATTGCGGCCTAAATTTTTGTTACAGCTTTGATTTTTATAAAAGATTTAAGTACTCAATAAAAAAAGCACCCAAAATGAGTGCTTTTTTCATAGGATATTTTTTCAGAGTAATTAGTCTTGATTGATCGTTTTTCTCCAAGTAAATGCGTTAAGAATATGTCTTTTTGCAAAACGTCCAGGAGAATCAGCATTTACCATTTTTACATAGGTTGCTTTTGGTACACTAATGTACTCGTAAACACTTCCATTTGAAAAATTGATGATCAAACGACCTTCTACAAATTTGTAATCTGTAATGGTCGATGTAGCAATTGTTTCGGTATACTCAGGTAAATTTTGTTTGATTGTCTCCGGGTTGATGCTTACTAAGAAATGGTAAGCTTCAATGATTTGTTTGCTTTTTTCTTCTGCAGCTTTCAATCCTTCGTCATCGCCTTGAAATTTATCAGGGTGTGCCTCTTTCATCGCATTACGATAAATAGTTTTTAAGTCTTTCAGCTCTACAGTTTTATCTACATTAAGTAGCTTGCGGTATTCAACGATTTTTTTCATAAATAAGGTAACTTATTGTCTTTTAATGTGAAGTAATGAATTGGAATTCAAAATTGACAAATTTTTTGCAAAGGTACACTTTTTTTTATCTTTTTAGTTTAGGACTAAAAAAAAATCAAAAACTAACTAAAGTTTTTGATTTACAGTTGTTTAAAGTGCGAATTATTGTTCGGGTTTTAAATTTGCTTTATCGAAGTTTTTAGATTTTTTGGGATATTTGCCAAAACTTCTATCGCTTGGGTTTTCAATCACTGTTTTGATAGTGATAATATCGCCCAATTGGTGGTTTTGTGCCATTTTAAAATCTAACAAATAGGCACCACAAAAAAAGTTATTCTCTTCATCTTGTTCCATAATCCCTGTAAAAACTCCTTTTTTAAGCATTTTGCTTGGTATTTCTTTTTCCATGATATTTGATTGTTAAATATTGTTGCAAAATTACACAAAAAAATGTGTGATAATATGGTTTTTGGTTATTCTGTTTACCTTTGCGGTTATGAATACAGTATATAGACCTGCGCCAAAATCATTCAAAAATACTTTTTGTGTTTTTCAAGAAGTGACTTTAGAAGCCATTGAGGGGTTAGCCATACAGTACCACAGTGCGGCTGGGAGTAAGTATTTTTATACTTCTGAAGGCATGTATCGCTTGTCGAATCATTGGGGGCGATTTGCCAATAGCAAATGGCGTTTGCTTCCATTAATGCCAGAAACTAGCGCTAAAATTAAATTAGGATTTGCAGCATGGGACACTTTTTATCCTGA
>JBOFUD010000380.1:0-5115 GCA_051652385.1 Flavobacterium sp. | reverse complement strand
AACGGAAATGAGAACCTGCGGCCTTCCCGATTACCATCGGGACGCGATAACCGCTCACTCTTTTCCTAAAAGTTGAATTTTGGATTTACTTTTCCAACCTTTTATTTCATGCTCTCGTTTGATAGCTTCTCGCTTTTCTTGATACTTTTCAAAATAAAACAATTCCCAGTCTTTTGTTTTTCCGGTAAAACCTTTGTGATTGCTCAAATGACGAACCAAACGATCTTCAATAGCCATAGAAGTATAGCCAACATAAAAAGTGTCGGTAGATTTTGAATGCAGAATGTAAACCGTAAATTCCATATATATGAAAAAATCCCTTCTGAGATTCAGAAAGGATTTTTGTCGGGGTGGCAGGATTCGAACCTGCGGCCTCCTGCTCCCAAAGCAGGCGCGATAACCGGGCTACGCTACACCCCGTAAGCGGCTGCAAATATAGAAATGTTTTTTGGGTACCACAAGGTTTTGTGATAAAAAATAAACAAAAATAAACACTCAACCATAGCAAATGTAAAAAAACCTCAATATGAAGCGGTTCCAATTCCAAAAAAAGGGAGACAATAAATCGATTCAGAAAACATTCACAAATGTTAGAAATTAGATTTTCAATAACCATAAAAAATTGTATTTTTACCGCACAAAATTAAAAAACAAAATGGGCAAAATCATTGCTATTGCTAATCAAAAAGGAGGCGTTGGAAAAACCACAACATCCGTAAATCTTGCAGCTTCCTTAGGAGTTTTAGAAAAAAAAGTATTACTAATTGATGCTGATCCCCAAGCCAATGCCACTTCTGGCCTAGGTATTGACGTAGAAGCTGTTGAAATTGGTACCTACCAAATATTGGAACATAGCCATCCTGCCAAAGCGGCCATAATGAAATGTACTGCGCCAAATGTTGATGTAATTCCTGCACATATTGACCTTGTCGCTATTGAAATTGAATTGGTTGACAAAGAAAACCGGGAGTACATGCTTAAAAAATCATTGGAAAGCATTAGAGATGAATATGACTACATATTGATTGATTGCGCACCATCACTTGGATTACTAACCTTAAATGCGCTTACCGCAGCCGATTCTGTCATTATTCCTATTCAGTGCGAATATTTTGCCCTTGAAGGTTTAGGAAAATTGCTAAATACCGTAAAAAGTATCCAGAAAATTCACAATGCCGATTTGGACATTGAAGGATTATTGCTAACCATGTACGACTCAAGATTGCGTTTGTCTAATCAAGTTTTGGAAGAAGTTCAAAAACACTTTAATGATATGGTTTTTGAAACAGTAATCCAACGTAACGTCAAACTAAGCGAAGCACCTAGTTTTGGAGAAAGCATCATTAATTATGACGCAACTAGTAAAGGAGCTGTAAATTACATTCATTTAGCACAAGAAATAATAAAGAAAAATAGCAAATAGGTTTTATGACAAAAGCAATAAAAAAACAAGCACTTGGTAGAGGTTTATCTGCATTATTAAAAGATCCTGAAAACGATATTAAATCGGTGACGGATAAAAATGCTGACAAAGTTGTTGGTAATATTATTGAGCTTGAAATTGATGCTATTGAAATTAATCCATTTCAACCCAGAACAAATTTCAACGAAGAATCGCTACGTGAATTAGCCACATCTATCAAGGAATTAGGAGTCATTCAACCGATAACCGTACGAAAATTAGACTTTAACAAATACCAATTAATTTCGGGAGAACGCCGTTTGCGTGCTTCAAAATTGGTTGGATTAACCACCGTGCCCGCCTATATTCGTATCGCAAATGACAACGAGTCCTTGGTTATGGCTTTAGTTGAAAACATTCAACGACACGACCTAGATCCGATAGAAATTGCACTTTCGTACCAAAGATTGATAGATGAAATCCAATTGACACAAGAGCAGATGAGTGACAGAGTAGGAAAAAAACGATCTACCATTGCCAACTATTTGCGTCTTTTGAAATTGGATCCAATTATTCAAACAGGGATTCGCGACGGTTTTATAAGCATGGGTCACGGGCGCGCTATCATCAGTGTAGAAGATTTAGATGTACAAGCCGAAATGTATCAAAAGATAGTAGGCCAAAATTTATCTGTACGCGAAACCGAAGCTTTGGTCAAAAATTATCACGAAAGTTTGCTGCCAAAATCTAGCACGCCAACAAAATCGGCTGCTTTCAAGATTGATGACGACCAACAACATCATTTTAATTCTTATTTCGGAACTAAAGTGGACTTAAAAGTCGACCCTAAAGGAAAAGGGAAAATTACGATTCCCTTTCATTCACAAGAAGATTTGAACCGAATTATGAAATTAATCAAAGGGTAGTGAATAAATTACTTACCATAAGTATTCTAGTTTTTTTGTTTGCTACTACTGTTGCTTTTTCACAAGAAAAAAAAACAAAAATTATAGTTGCAAAAGATTCCACCATGCCGCTTGATATAGATCCGCTAACTCCGGCAAAAGCGGCATTTTATTCGGCAATTTTACCTGGCTTAGGACAAGCGTATAATAAAAAATACTGGAAAATTCCACTAGTTTATGGTGCAATGGGAACCAGTATGTACTTTTATATCGACAATAACCGAAAATACAATCAATACAGAAACGCCTACAAAAGAAGATTAGAAGGGTACACCGATGACAAATTTTCTTTTTTAGACAACAGCCGACTTGTAGCTGGTCAAAAATTTTACCAGCGCAACCGAGATTTATCGGCATTGGTTACCGTTGGGTTTTATGTACTAAACATCATAGATGCCAATGTTGACGCGGCTATTATTCAATTTAATGTAAATGAAAACCTTTCATTTAAACCAGATATTTACACCAACGATGTAACATTTCGCCCCAATGTTGGACTAACTTTTAATTATACTTTTTAAAAAATAGTTATTTTAAAATCAAACAAAATGAAGATTGCGCTTTTAGGATACGGAAAAATGGGCCAAGTAATTGAAAAAATTGCTTTAGAAAGAGGTCATGAAATTGTTTTAAAAAAAGACGAATTCAACACTTATGATGGACTAGAAAATGCTGATGTTGCCATAGATTTTAGTGTACCAGCAGCTGCTGTTGCTAATATTTCAGCTAGCTTCAACAATCAAGTTCCTGTTGTTTCAGGAACAACGGGTTGGTTAGAACATTATAACGAAATGATTACCCTTTGCAAAGAAAAAAAGGGTGGCTTTATCTCTAGCTCCAATTTTAGTTTAGGAGTAAATTTGTTTTTTGAATTGAATTCCTATTTATCCAAAATAATGGCTCCTTTTCCTTCATATAACGCAAGTATGGAAGAAATTCACCATATTCATAAATTGGATGCACCTAGCGGAACGGCTATTACATTGGCCGAAGGCGTACTAGAACATAGCAAGTATACCAAATGGACGATGGAAGATCCAAAAGAAAATGAACTTCCAATTGAAGCCATTAGAGAAGGAGAAGTTCCAGGCACGCATACCGTAACCTACAATTCTCCGATAGATGCTATCGAAATCAAACACACCGCTCACAACCGAGAAGGATTCGCTTTAGGCGCCGTAATTGCAGCCGAATGGTTAGCTGGCAAACAAGGAATCTTCACAATGAAAGACGTTTTAAATTTTAATTAACACAAGCACTATTTCGCTTTTAAAATACCGTTTATATGACACTATATTCTTGGTTTGTTTTCTTTTTAATCATTCAACTCATTCATTTTTTAGGCACTTGGAAAATGTACGAAAGTGCCGGTAGAAAACGCTGGATTGCTGCCGTTCCTATCTACAATGCGATCGTTTTAATGAAAATAATTGGTCGCCCTACTTGGTGGACGGTTTTGTTATTCATTCCAGTAATCAACTTGATTATGTTTCCCGTTATTTGGGTAGAAACCTTACGCAGTTTTGGCAAACACTCAACACTAGATACTATTTTGGTAATCGCCACTTTTGGGTTTTATCTCTATTACATAAACTACACACAGCCTCTAAATCACGTAACCGACAGAAATGTTAGTATAAAAAATAAGGCCGCAGATACCATCAGCTCCTTGCTTTTTGCGGTGATTGTTGCCACTATTGTGCACACCTATCTCATTCAACCCTTTACTATTCCCACTTCATCCCTAGAAAAATCATTGTTAATTGGTGATTTTTTATTTGTGAGTAAAGTTAACTATGGCGCGCGAGTTCCTATGACTACCGTAGCTTTACCTATGGTTCATGACACCATTCCACTTACCAAACAAAAATCGTATGAAAAATGGCCGCAATTACCATATTTACGACTACCATCTATTGAAGACATCAAGAGAAACGATATTGTGGTCTTCAACTGGCCTGTAGATACCGTCTACAAGTTTAGAGATCAATCTGGTTTGAGAGTAGATAAACCCATCGATAAAAAATCAAATTACGTAAAACGTTGTGTAGGATTGCCTGGTGACACTTTAGTAATAAAAGACGGGATCGTCTATGTTGACGGGAAAGAACTTATTTTACCTGAAAGAGCCAAGCCGCAATTCTCCTACAAAATTGCACTAGACGGAAAAACTCCAATTGATTTTGAAACGTTATTCAAAGAAATGGACATTACTGATCCTGCGGGATTTATGGACAATGAAAAACGTGATACGTTATACATCAGCGCTTTGACCGCAGCTTCAGCAGAACGTTTTAAGCAAGTACCCGGCGTTACGGCAGTGCTACGAAATGTATCGAAAGAGGTAGAAAAAGGGGTATTTCCGCATACCAAAAACTGGAATCAGGATAATTATGGACCTATTTATATTCCTCAAAAAGGAAAAACTGTGGCTTTGAATTTAGAAACGCTCCCTTTTTATAAAAATATCATTACCGATTATGAAAATAAAGAGCTAAAAGTAAACGGTACAGAAATAAGAATTGATGGAAAAATAGCTACTAGTTACACTTTTGGTCAAAATTATTATTGGATGATGGGAGACAACCGTCATAATTCAGAAGATAGTCGCTATTGGGGATTTGTACCTGAAAACCATATTGTAGGGAAACCAGTTTTTATTTGGATGAGTTGGGACACTAACGGCAAAGGCATTAATAAAATCCGTTGGGATCGCATGTTTACTACGGTGAATGGCGAAGGACAACC
>JBOFUD010000379.1:0-26120 GCA_051652385.1 Flavobacterium sp. | reverse complement strand
GCTTGATTTGGCTTTCAATTTTACTTAATTTGTTGTGTAAGGCTTTATTCTTTTTTTGATCTTCGTACGACGCTTTCGACTTTGTATTGTCTTTAGCCAAAGCCTGCTTTTCTACATCTTTCTTTTCTACTTCGCGCATATTCTCCAAATTGCGTTGTTCTAAAAAGAAATTAATATCGCCTAGATATTGTTTGATTTTTTGATCCTTAAACTCATACACCAGATTTGACATTCCTTGTAAAAAGTCTCGATCATGCGAAACTAAGAGCAAAGTTCCACCAAATTTTTGTAACGCAGCTTTCAAAACGTTCTTGGACTTGATATCTAAGTGGTTGGTAGGCTCATCCATCAAAAGAACATTAATGGGTTGCAACAATAATTTACATAAAGCCAAACGGTTTCGCTCGCCACCCGATAGTACTTTCACCTTTTTCTCTACATCATCCCCACGGAATAAAAAAGCGCCCAACATGTCGCGAACTTTCATTCTATTCATGTCGGTGGCCGCATCTTCCATGGTTTGCAATAGCGTGATCTCACCATCTAAGTACTCCGCTTGATTTTGAGCAAAATAGCCAAGCTGCACGTTATGACCTAACTTAATGGAGCCTTCGTATTTAAATTCGTTCACAATAGCCTTGATAAATGTTGATTTACCTTGTCCATTTTGACCTACGAAAGCAATTTTACTACCGCGTTCTACTAGTAAATTAATATCTTTTAAGATGGTCGAAGCGCCATAACTTTTGGTAACTTTGTCTGCTTCAATAACCACTCTTCCGGGTTCCTTTGATACTGGAAAAGTAATACTCATCACCGAATTATCATCTTCATCTACTTCAATTCGTTCTACTTTATCCAGCTTTTTAATTAACGATTGCGCCATGGAAGCTTTAGACGCTTTAGCACGGAACTTTTCGATTAACTTTTCGGTTTCTTCAATTTTTTTGGCCTGATTTTTTTGAGTTGCCAATTGTTTTTCCCGAATTTCATGACGCAATTCCAAATATTGAGAATAAGGTTTATTAAAATCATAAGCCTTACCTAAAGAAATCTCAATAGTTCTATTTGTTACATTATCCAAAAACATTTTATCGTGTGAAACTATCACCACTACTCCAGGGAAATTTCTTAAAAATCCTTCCAACCAAATGATACTTTCAATATCTAAGTGATTCGTAGGCTCATCCAAAAGCAAAATATCATTTGATTGCAGTAATAATTTGGCCAGCTCAATTCGCATTCGCCAACCCCCAGAAAAAGTATCGGTTTGATTGTCAAACACCTCACGTTTAAAACCAAGTCCTAAAAGAATTTTTTCGGTATCGCCTACATAGTTGTACCCGCCGAGAAGATCAAAACGATGCGTATAATCAGACAAATCTTCTATAATTTGTCCGTATTCCTCACTTTCATAATCAGTGCGTGTTACCAATTGATGATTGATTTCCTCAAGTTTTTTCTCAACAATCTTGATCTCTGTAAAAGCTTCATATGCCTCCTCCAGAACAGTACGTCCGGCTTCAAAATCAATATCTTGACGCAGAAATCCCATTCGGACTTCTTTCTCCTGAGCAATATTTCCGGAATCGGGTAAAAAATCACGAGCTAAAATTTTAAGCATTGTTGATTTTCCTGCTCCATTTTTACCTACAAGCCCTACTCTATCTCCCGAGCCCAAGCGAAAAGTCACCTCTTCAAATAAATAAGAACCCCCAAAAGAAACCGATAAATTGTGTATATTAAGCATAGAATGTGACTAAAGTTACCTAGGCAGCAATCTAAAATTGTACCTTTATTGAAAATTTATGCAAATGTTAAAAAAAGGATCCAAACTAAATAGCATTTTAACAGGAACTTGTCCAAAATGCCAAAATGAAAGCATGTATCAAGAAAAAAATCCCTTTAGAATAAGTAAAGTACTAACAATGAACGAAACTTGTAGCCATTGTGGATTGCGTTATCAAATTGAACCTTCCTTTTTTTATGGCGCCATGTATGTGAGTTATGGTTTAAATGTAGCCTTAGGAATCGCTGCATTTATCATTTCCTTTCTACTTTGTAAAAGCAGTTTAAAAGTTTCATTTTTGGCAATAATTGCAACATTAGTAGTACTATTCCCTTTGGTATTGCGGTGGTCGCGCAATATTTACATCAATATTTTTGTTGACTATGATCCTAGCTGGAAACTTTAGTTTATCGCTGTAGCTTCTTCACAAACCGCCTCCAATTAACCTCAGACGGCAAAGGCAAGTCATTTTCGATATGAAAAAAAAGTGCTTTTGCCATAGCAGGCCCCAGCATTACACCTCTTGTACCCAAACCATTAAGTACATGCACGTTTGAAAATTTATCATGCGTACCCACTAAAGGCCTACGATCGCGAACAGTAGGACGTACTCCAGCAAAATGTTTTACAATTTCAAAATCACAATTGATGATCTCTTTGATACGATCTATCAATTCTTCTTTACCTTCTTGGGTCGGTAAATTGGTTTTGTCGCTCCAATTGTAAGTAGCTCCGACTTTGAACAAATCGTTGCCGAGAGGCAATATAAAAATGCTAGTATTGACAATTACGTCAATGGAAAGCAAGGGAGCTTTAATAACGAAAAGCTCCCCTTTTGTACCATCCAAGGGCAAGAAGTTGAAAAATGGATTTTGTTGTAGACCGAAACCTTCTGCAAAAACAATATGTTTGGCTTGAATACCTTTATATTCCATTCCTTCTGAGTTGAAAATAAGACCTGTATAATCGAATGGCACTTCAAAAAAAACCTTCAAACTTTTTAAATACCCTCGATATAAATTCAATAAAAGAGCTGTATCCACGTAACCCGTTTGCAACACTTCACCATAACCAAACGGCGCATCAATTCCATTAAAGTTGGTGAAATGTAAAGCAGTAGACAAAAATGGAGTCAATTTTTGTTTATCAGAAGCAGCAAACCAATTGTTTTGTTCTTCAACGGAGAAAAATTTTCGATAAATAGGCATCTTATGATCGACCTCAACCTTAATTTTTTGGGTCAATGCAGTATAAAACAGCTCCATTTCCTCAAGTTGCTCCGCCGCATTCCAGACTTCACTGAAGCGTTTAAGAATAACGGGATTGTATAGGCCACCAGCAACTGTTGACGAATTTTGCGAGTTATTATCAAAAACAACAACCCTTTTTTGATGGCTTAGTGCCATCTCTGCAAATGAAATACCAGCTAACCCACATCCAACAATGATATAATCAACCATAAAAACAATGTATAACGTTAAAACAAAAAAAACTCTTACCAATACAGTAAGAGTTTTTTTTGGAAGCTTTAAAATTTAATAATTCCACATATCTTGTTCGAAATTGCGGATTTTTTCTTTAATCCTTTCCGATTCTAGCAATTGATTTTGTGAATTATCTTTCATATAATCCTCAATTGCTCTATCTCCGTACACATTCTCTTCCTTGTAAACCACACCATTAAATCGTCTTGAATTTAAGATTTGATCAAAAGAAACCGGCATAGAGGAATTTTTACCATTGAAAGCTTTTGCCTCATGAAGCACTTCTCTTGCAGAAGGAAAAAAGATCCAGAACAACTCAATATAGTCTTTCTCATCACTATTCATGGTAAATACATCAGGAGTAACAGGACAAATTCCTAGCAATCTGTACTTCAATTCACTTTGACGTTTATCAAAATACCAAAAACCTTTAATTTTGTACTGAGCTACATCTTGCGCCGTCAAATCATTTTTAATAATGTACTCGGCCGGAATGGATTTAGAAGGGCCTACTGTATCTTCAACATAGGTCACCTTTTTGTTTTTACCGGTTCCGGTAACTACTTTTCTTTTCACAACACGAGAACGGAAAGCATCAGGATCCTGATTGATTAGCTCACGACCCGCATCAGTAGTATCCACTCTAGAAAGCGAACTTTCAATGTCTTTAAGTGATTTCTTTGTATTAAAATAACTATCCGTGTACACCTCAGTAATTTTACCAGATTTCAAAGCTTTTTTCAAAACATCATATAAGGAACGTCTGTCTTGTCCAATATTAGCTGTATCAATAGGAAAATAAAGTGGAAAATTGATTTTTTCACTTAAATCAATTATTTCCCAAGTTGTTTTTCCCATCAAGATATCTCTATCATGAACATACCCATACGCCAACGGCTTGTCGTTATCAGAAATCCGCTGAGCAGCAGTTTTAAGACCAATTTCACTTGGTGTTTTGGCATTCAAAAGATTTGATTGCGCAAATCCAGTGAAACTTGCGAAAATCGCAGTTAGTACTACTATTAAAAATCTTACATTCATCATGGTGTCCTTATAAAAATTATGTAATTCTTTGATTACTGTTATTGTATTTCAAAAATTACTGGAGCGGTTCTAGGCAATAAATAGCTACCAGCTCCTACCAATTTAGTTTTAATTTCAGAAATCGTAACTTGATCGCCACGTCCTGCTTTTGAAAGTGCAGCAACACACTGTGGATTCAAACGGTTACCCGAAACCTGCACGGTAGGCTGACCCGCAATTTTAAAGTTAAATCCAACAACATCTAAACCTACTTCAAAATCAAAATCAACTAATTTAGCACCAATCGTCGCAACTTGTAGATTAGATTTAGGACCTTTTACCACGCCCATTTCACCTCTAATCGTTCCAGATGGACCAGGAATTCCTTTGATTCTGTAGACTTTTTTATCATTAGCCATTTTTCCATCAGACATTTTTCCAGAAACATTAATTACAACTTCTGAACCCGAACCCGGACTCATATTGTATTTTCCGTTTCCTACTTTAGTCAACCCAGGAGCAGAAGCTACAACGTCTTTATCAGAAATACCCGCAAAAGAGATAGACATTGGATTCACGACACCTCGATACACAACATTCATTTTATCTGCCGAAATGGTGGCCGAATTAGGTCTTGGCACTACAACATAACTGCCTTTGAAGGGTAAATTAATGTTTTTACCATCTTCAACAAAATTAAATGAGCCACCTATTGACTGCTCACCAACTGCCCCAGCTGTAGTTGATAAAATTGCTTGTCCATTAACTAATTTACCAGGACCTTTGAAACCCGAAAACTCAGCGTTAGGATCATACTTTCCTAAAACAACTTTACCAGTAACCGTCTCGCCTTGAAAATAAGCATTTTTATCTAAAACTACAATGGCTTCGAATTTACTGTAGGAAGCCTCGCTAACCGCTGCTTTTCCTAAGGCAAAATTGTAAACATCCGCTTCTGCTTTTTTAACGTCATTCTGCCAAGCAGAAAGTTTAGCTACCGATGCCACTGCAGGAAAACCTTTAAAATGATAATTTAAATATTTGATCTCATTACCATCTTTGTCTTTTACGTCAGCAAGACTGAATTTATTGTCTACTTCTCTAATAATTGGCGCATATTTTTTGTCAGAACCTAAAGCAGCTTTCATATCGGCTTTATACTTCTCAATTTTTGCTATTATTTCGTTTCCTTTTTTAGTGTATCCCTCTCCAATGAACCAATTGTCGATATTATCGCCTTTGTCCATGTTTTCATACGGTAACTTACCCGTTTCAGCATCTACATCAAAACCATTCAATACCTCAGATTTCAAGGTTGCAATGTATGCATCAAATTCCTTGGTAATCACTTCTACTTTGTGAGCTGTTGCAGCGGCAGTGATAAAATCGCCTTTAGCCTCGGCTGCTTTGGTATCTAATGCAGACAAAAGCGCTTGATTATTTTGTGACGAAGCAGCGTTAGCGCTTTCAAATTTTTCATTCATTAATCCAAAAGCAGACAACACTTCTTTGGACATATTCATTGCTAACATTGCGATGAAAACCAGATACATCAGGTTAATCATCTTCTGTCTAGGGGTTAATTTTCCTCCTGCCATTTTTTCTAATTAATTAGTTTAATAAATAATAATTATAGTTTAAAACTAATTATCCTTTGTTGTTCATTGCAGAAAGCATACCGCCATAAACATTGTTTAATGAAGCGATATTTGCGGTCATTGAAGCCATTTGCTCTTTCAATTTACCTGCATTTTCAGCGATTTCCTTGTTCGCCTCAGCATTACGGGAAGCACTTTCCAATTGAACTTTATATAAACTATTTAACGATTCCATTTGAGCAGCAGCCATTGAAAGCTCCTCGCTGTATTTTTTGGTAGAAGCGATAGAATCAACAGTTGGAGAAATTGCCTTTGCAGCACCTTCAAAGTTTTTGATACTATTTCCTAAACTTGACATTAATTCAGAGTCGATTTTGGCTTCCTTCAACATCACATCTAATTTTTGAGATAAAATTCCTTGAGCGTCAGCTTTGTCTTCTTTTTTAACTTGCGATCTAGCCTGACCATTCGCTAACTCTGGATACACTAATGTCCAATCCAATTCGTCTTCTACGGGCTCAAAAGCTGATAAAGCAAAAATCGCAGCTTCTACCAAAAGACCAATAGATAACATTAGCGTTCCTGTCAACGGTCCAAGTTCAAAGTGCGTAATTTTGAATAAAGCTCCAATAATAACTACTGCCGCTCCCATACCGTAAGCGAAATTCATTGTTTTTTTACTTAATAATGCCATAATAATTTTTTTTAGGTTAATTGATATTTAGATTGATTGGGTTTTTTGTTATTTTTTTCCTTTAGGACTTGTTGCTTGAGTCCCCATGTAATCTTGAACAGTTCTAAATCCGATAAAACTTCTGGCAGAATCAGCATATTCAAAATCTCTTGTACTAACTTGTAAGAAATAAGCAACATCCTTCCAAGAACCTCCACGAACTACTTTTCGTTTATTTGAGGCATCAGAAACATTTGGATTCATAGTCGATACATATTCGAATCCATTAGGATCGTAAGCATCGTTAGTCCATTCTGCTACATTTCCAGCCATGTTGTATAAGTTATAACCATTAGGTTCATATGACTTTGCTTCTACGGTGTACAATGCATTATCTGCTGCATAATCACCACGGCTTGGTTTAAAATTAGCTAAAAAACATCCTCTATCATTTTTAGTGTAAGGACCACCCCAAGGATATGTTGCTGACTCAAGACCACCTCTGGCGGAATATTCCCACTCAGCCTCTGTTGGTAAACGGAAAGAATTTACTAAGTCGCGCCCTTTTTGTTTGGATTTGATATACGTATTTTTGTTTTGTGTTCTCCAAGCACAAAAAGCTTTGGCTTGCGTCCATTTTACACCAACTACAGGATATTCTCCATAGGCTTTGTGCCAAAAATAATCATTGTGCATGGGCTCATTGTAGGAATAAGCGTAATCCTTAATCCAAACGGTAGTGTCTGGATACACATTAATCTCTTCGGTTCTAATAAAATCTTTTCTAGATCCTGTTTTAGCTTTGGCAGCTGCTTGAATATCCATCCAAGTGTATTTGTATTTTAATTTGTTCACATCTATTGTTCTTAGACCGTTGTAGGATTGATCTATTGGCAAATACATGGAATCCATAACCTCAGCGTAATATTCATCTGGGTATTTTTTAGTATCCTTAATTAATTTTACTTTTCGGTTTAATTTTCTAGCTGCGTACGGATCACTGTCTGTTCCGATACTATAATAATTATCGTACATATACTTATCATACGCTGTCATTTTTGTTGGATCTGCATCGTTAAATGCAAAATCGGCAATACTTCCAGCATTTTTACCTGTGGCATCTGTTGCCTTTTGGCCGTTCATATCTGCTAAAATGGCCAAACGAACTCTAATCGTAGAATCTTTTACCCATTCTACAAAAGAACGGTACTCACTATTCGTAATTTCCGTCTCGTCCATGTAAAAAGAACGTACTGTAACGGTTTTAGTTGGCGCATCATCGACAGCAGCTATATCATTATCTGATTTACCCATGATAAAAGAACCTCCGGGAACTAATGTCATTCCGTAAGGCTTCTCAGGGTGCCACTTACCGCCTTTAACACCTACTAATTCTCCTTTATCGCTTGATTTTCCGCAACCAATTAAAAGAGTTAATAAAGACGTAAAAACAATGATTTTCTTCATATAAATTTGGGGGTTAACTATTCAATTAATTAAGGCCGTAAACCTATTTAATATTTTTTAAAAAAGCAATTATTACTAGTAACAAAAACTTAAAATTTTAAAGCTCCTTTAAACGCTGTTTTTTCGTTGTGCTTTCCACCATCTTTCCGGCAATTCTTGATTACAAGCCAATAAATATTCCTCGTAAGAACACGGTAACAACGTATTTCGTTTTAATTTATTGTTGCCATTAGTCAAAAAAGGAATCTCAATCCACCAACGATCGGTTTTATTACTCTTATAAAAAACCAATTCCTCATCCTCCAAGGGAACCATGTACTTGAGATAATGCTCTTTAGTCCCAAATGGATATTCTCCAGAACGAAATTGATATCCTTCGAAAAAATACCAAACGATTTGTGCAATTAAAACGGATTCGTTCTCTGTGTTGGCATGATTAAAAATCCCAAACATAGATACTTTATCGCTTATTCCTGCATATCTGGACAAGGAACAAATTTCCTTCCCGTTAAATCCATTTGGAGCAAAAGCGGTAACATTACCTGAATCCGCGGATTTAACGGCGGTCAAATCCAAACTCACCAAGTCCGCATCCCGAAAAACAGGTTCAGCTAAGGCAATATTACTAGAAATCTCCCCCAATCGGTAGGCATCGAAAAATAGTTTTTCGATCACATCAATCTCTTCCTGAGAATTGTAATACGTTTGATAGCCAATATTGCAATAATTAAATAGATTGTTGGGCGTATCAATAACAATTTTGGTTAAAAAAGAATTATTAGACAATCCATCTGTCTCTTTTCCGAAATCAAATGTGGTATCGATTGAAACCAAATTAACCATTTGTTCCAGCTCGTCATAGGCACGATACAACGCATAGGTAAGATCTTGAGACCCCCCAATAACTAGCGGAACAATTCCTTTTTTTATTAAACTTGCCGTGACTTTTTTTAAGGCAAAATAGGTATCTGACGTAGTTTCTCCAGGTAAAATATCTCCCAAATCTGCAATACTCATACTCCAATTCCCGCTGTAAAGCTCATAAATGGATTTACGAACGGCTTTTAAATCTACTTTTGAAGGATTGTTCTGGTCCCCGCGATTTTCAAGAACCCCAATCAAAGCAATTTTTATATCACTTAAATCAGGGAAAGAATCAGCGGTATGCAACAAAAGAGCATTTCCAATTTGATGCGGAGATAAATCATTACACAAAGAAACAATCTCTTTCTCTACTGGTACAAGAAAATCAAACTCCATAGCTTACTTCTTTTTGGCAACCACTTTTTTGGCTACTGCTTTTTTAGCGGTTGTGGTTTTGGTTGCGGTCGACTTTTTTGCGGGAGCTTTTTTAGCCGGTGTCTTTTTTGCAATCATCTCTTGAACTTCTTCCAAAGTCAATTTGGAAGCATCAATATCTTTACTTAATTCAATTTTAATTTTTCCTTTGGTAATAACCGAACGTCCCCATCGGGCTTTTTCGACCAAAATACCCTCAGCTTCCCAATTATGAAGGACTTTGTCAATGTTTTTTTGTACTTTCTCTTCAATTAAAAATTCTATGTCCGCTTGAGACAAGTGATCAAAATCGAATTTCTTCGAAACATTAATAAAGATACCATTCCATTTAATAAAAGGTCCGAATCGCCCAGTACCTTTTTGCACATTTTCACCCTTGAAAATAGCAATAGGTGCATCTGCCAATGCTTTTTCATCAATCAATTCTTGGGCACGTTCTAGCGAAACATCTAAAGGATCCTCCCCTTTTGGCAACGAAATAAAAGCAGCGCCGTGACGCACATAAGGTCCAAAACGACCGTTACTCACCTCTACCTCTTCTCCTTTATAGGCACCTAAATTTTTTGGTAATAAAAACAAATTCAACGCCTCTTCTAAGGTGATGTTTCCTATGTTTTGTTCGTTGCGCAAACTTGCAAATTTCTTTTCTTCATCTTCGGCATCGCCAATTTGAGCCATGGGACCAAATTTACCCAAACGAACAGAAACAGGCTTTCCCGAGGCAGGATCTGTTCCTAATATTCGTTCGCCACTTTCTCTTTCTGCATTGGCCTCTACGTCTTTGACTCTTGGGTGAAATTTATCATAAAACTCCTGCATCATTTTGGCCCATTCGATGTTTCCTTCGGCAATTTCATCAAAATCTTGCTCGACTTTGGCGGTGAAATTGTAATCCAAAATGGTCTCAAAATTTTTGACCAAAAAATCAGTCACAATAGTTCCTATATCGGTGGGAACAAGTTTTCCTTTATCAGAACCTGTGTTTTCTTTTAATACTTTTTCATCAATTTTTCCGGACTGCAACACCAACTGCGTGTACTTGCGCTCTTGCCCCTCCAAAGTACCTTTTTCAACATAATTTCTATTGATAATCGTGGAAATGGTTGGCGCATAAGTAGACGGACGTCCAATTCCCAATTCCTCTAATTTCTTTACCAAAGAAGCCTCTGTATACCTTGCGGGCGGTCTTGAATAACGCTCGGTAGCCGAAATTAGTGTGTTTAATAATGGTTCGTTTACTTTCAAGGCAGGCAACATTCCCTCCTGCTCCTCCTCGTCATCATCATGCCCTTCTAGGTATACTTTTAGAAAACCTTCAAAAAGCAATACTTCACCCGAAGCGACAAAAATTTCGTTATGCTTGCTTGCTTCGATCTTTACGTTAGTGCGTTCCAATTGTGCATCGCTCATTTGAGAAGCTAGGGTTCTTTTCCAAATCAAATCATACAAACGTGCTTGATCTCTATCCACATTCACGGTATGCAGCGACATATCCGTCGGTCGAATTGCCTCGTGCGCTTCTTGAGCACCTTTGCTTTTGTTAGTGAACGTTCGAGGTTTCGAAAACTCTTTTCCGTAGGAACGAATAATTTCTGCCTGAGCCGCATCCATAGCTTCTTTAGACAAATTAACACTATCGGTTCTCATATAAGTAATCAAACCCGCTTCATACAATCGTTGCGCTAATTGCATGGTGATTCCTACAGGCAGATAAAGTTTACGGGCAGCTTCTTGTTGCAAAGTAGAGGTCGTAAAGGGCGCTGTAGGTGATTTCTTGGTAGGTTTAGTTTCTAAATCGGCAACTTTGTAGGAGGAATCGATGTTTCTATTTAAAAAATCTTGCGCTTCTTGTTTGGTTGCAAAATTTTTGGGCAATTTGGCTTTTACGGTTTTTCCGGCTTGGTTGGTAAACTCGGCCACTACAGAATAACTAGCTACTGCAGCGAAATTTTGAATTTCTCTTTCGCGTTCCACTATCAAACGAACGGATACGGATTGTACACGACCAGCAGAAAGTCCGCCTTTAATTTTTCTCCACAATACCGGAGACAATTCATACCCAACCAATCGGTCTAAAACACGACGCGCTTGTTGTGCATTTACCAAATTATAATCAATTTCACGAGGATTATCAATTGCTTTTAGAATAGCATTTTTGGTAATCTCATGAAAAACAATCCGCTTAGTTTTCTTTTTATCTAATTTTAATTCTTCGGCTAAATGCCAAGAAATAGCTTCTCCCTCACGATCCTCATCACTCGCTAACCAAACCATTTCGGCATTTTTAGAAAGTGTGCGTAGTTTACTTACCAAGGCTTTTTTATCTGCAGAAACTTCATATTTGGGTTTGAACCCATTTTCAACATCCACTCCTATTTCCTTTGAAGGCAAATCGGCTATATGCCCATAACTTGATTCCACTTGAAACTCACTCCCTAGAAATTTTTCGATTGTTTTGGCCTTCGCAGGTGACTCCACTATTACTAAATTCTTTGCCATGTGCTGTATATTTATGTGGGCAAAAGTATAGGAATTTTTTAAATTTTAACTTTTTATCACTTTAAAAGTAAAAATTAACGTTTAAAGTTCGCCGTGAATTCAACTTTAACTATTGCTTTTTTTTAAGGTTTTTAACCAGGAACACAAATTAACTAGGTTTTTTTTGGTGAAAAAGGAATTAAACAGAGAATTTGATAATTTTTGAAGGCGCTACAGAAAAAGAAAAGATCCCATTAAAAAAAACGGCTCCTAAAAATGTTAATTCATAGCATGACATCTTGTCACATTGAAGAAATATACCTTATATTTGCGCTTTTAAATTACCCATGGAAAAGATCATCGAAGAGAACAAACAAGGCGAAAGCCTCGCACTTGAAAACAAACCCGAAAACACCAAGAAACTTTTTATAGAAAGTTACGGCTGCGCAATGAATTTCTCAGACAGCGAAGTGGTAGCCTCTATCTTATCAAGCAATGGCTATAACACTACCCAAAAACTAGAAGAAGCCGATTTGGTTTTGGTCAACACTTGCTCCATCAGAGATAAAGCAGAACAAACCATTCGCAAACGGTTAGAAAAATACAATGCTGTAAAACGGACTAATCCAAAAATGAAAGTAGGCGTTTTGGGCTGCATGGCAGAACGTTTGAAAACTCAGTTTTTGGAAGAAGAAAAAATTGTCGACTTGGTTGTAGGTCCTGATGCCTACAAAGATTTACCAAATCTGCTGAACGAAGTTTCTGAAGGTCGGGATGCCATTAATGTGATACTTTCTAAAGATGAAACCTACGGCGATATTTCGCCGGTACGATTAATGAGTAACGGAATAACAGCATTAGTTTCTATCACGAGAGGCTGCGACAATATGTGCACATTTTGCGTTGTGCCTTTTACTCGCGGACGTGAACGCAGTCGTGATCCGCAAAGTATTATGACCGAAATTGAGAATTTGTGGAAAAATGGATTCAAAGAAGTAACGCTTTTGGGCCAAAACGTAGACAGTTATTTGTGGTACGGTGGCGGCTTGAAAAAAGACTTTGCAAACGCTTCTGAAATGCAAAAAGCTACTGCAGTTGATTTTGATCATTTATTAGCAATGGTGGCTGTTGGTTTTCCAAAAATGAGAATTCGTTTTTCGACCTCAAACCCACAGGACATGCACGAAAGCATTTTGCATGTCATTGCGAAATACCCAAATATTTGCAAACACATTCACTTGCCAGTCCAATCCGGAAGTAACCGAATTTTGAAAGAAATGAATCGTTTGCATACCCGCGAGGAATACATGGCGTTGATTGATAAAATACATGCTATTATTCCAAATTGCTCCATATCGCAAGACATGATTTCAGGATTCCCAACAGAAACCGAGCAAGATCATCAAGACACCTTGAGCTTAATGGAATATGTAAAATACAACTTCGGCTACATGTATTCGTACTCTGAGCGACCAGGAACATTGGCGGGTAGAAAAATGGAAGATGATGTTCCGGAACCCACCAAAGCCAGAAGATTGCAAGAAATTGTTGATTTACAACAAAAACATGCTTGGTTACGAAGTGAGGAATACATTGGAAAAACCGTTGAAGTTTTGGTGGAAAAAGTATCAAAAAAATCAACCGAAGAGTTTTCTGGTAGAAATTCGCAAAGCATTACCGTAGTTTTCCCAAAAGAAAAATATAAAATAGGAGATTTTGTACATGTAAAAATTACAAGTTGCACCAGTGGAACTTTAAAAGGAGAAGCAATTGGACTAAGTACTATGAATTAAAAAAAGTCTGCTGCATATTAAAGAAAAAAATATGGAAACCGTTCAAGCAATAAAACAACGATTTGAAATTATTGGGAATGATCCCAAACTCAATCGCGCGATCGAGAAAGCAATTCAAGTGGCCCCAACTGATATTTCAGTTCTAGTTTCTGGAGAAAGCGGGGTGGGTAAAGAAAATATTCCTAGGATAATTCATTCCATTTCTCATCGAAAACACGGTAAATATATCGCCGTAAACTGCGGAGCTATTCCAGAAGGAACGATTGATAGCGAACTTTTTGGTCACGAAAAAGGAGCCTTTACGGGAGCAACCAATACAAGAGAAGGCTATTTTGAAGTAGCCGATGGCGGCACCATATTTTTAGACGAGGTAGGTGAACTTCCGTTAACCACTCAAGTACGTTTGCTTCGTATCCTTGAAAATGGCGAATTCTTAAAAGTAGGCTCTTCACAGGTACAAAAAACCAATGTGAGAATTGTTGCCGCAACCAATGTGAACTTATTTGATGCTATCGAAAAAGGGAAATTCCGAGAAGATTTGTACTATCGTTTGAGCACTGTAGACATTACCTTACCACCACTTCGCGATCGTAAAGAAGATATTCATTTGTTATTCAGAAAATTTGCCGCTGATTTTGCTCACAAATACAAAATGCCTCCCTTGAAACTCGACGAAAACGCAGTTCATATTCTGCAAAAATTTCGTTGGAGCGGAAACATCAGACAACTAAGAAACGTAGCCGAGCAAATTTCGGTTTTAGAAACCAATCGCGACATTACGGCAACAACTTTACAATCGTATTTACCCGTTGAAAACAGCAATTTGCCCTCTGTAATTAAAAGCAAAAAAGGAGATAGCGATTTTAACACCGAAAGAGAAATTTTGTACAAAGTTCTTTTTGACATGAAAAGTGATTTGCATGACCTTAAAAAGCTGACATTGGAACTCATGCAAAACGGAAGTTCAAAAGTACAGGAAACCAATCAGAATTTAATTCAAAAAATTTATGGCTCCAAAGAGGACAATGAAATAGAGTTTGAAGAAGAACCAAGAACAGCGGTTTTAACCACACAAAACATCGAAACAAAGTATCAAGAACCCGAAGAAAACTATCTTTTTGCAGAAACTATCGAGGAAGAGGAGGTCTTGAAACTAGAACAAAATGAAATAGAACTGATCAAAAAGTCCTTGGATAAAAATAAAGGAAAACGAAAAGCTGCTGCCGATGAACTTGGTATTTCTGAACGCACCTTGTATCGAAAAATCAAACAATTTGACCTTTAAACGAACCTAATTCTTGGGTGAGAATAAATAAAGCAACGCTAACACAAAAACGGTAACAAAGTTCACTATTACACATGAAAAATATATTTTTAATCCTATCCTACATTAGTTTATTGTCGTTAAGTAGCTGCGGCGTGTATAACTTTACTGGTTCAAGTAAAATAGATGCCAAAACATTTCAAGTCAACTTCTTTCAAAACAATGCCGATTTGATTGAACCCGGAATCGACAGAACGTTTACCTTACAGTTGCAAGATTTAATCCAAAATCAAACTAACCTCAACTTAGTCAAAAACGGAGGTGATTTAGTATATGAAGGTGAAATTACAGATTACCGCATCAGTCCAATGACCGCTACTGCCGATCAGAAAGCAGCTCAAAACCGTTTAAAAATTACAATCAATGTAAGATTTACGAACAAAAACAAGGAAACCGACGATTTTGAAAAGTCATTTGAATTTTTCTTCGATTATGCCGCTGATAAACAATTAACAGGCGCGCTGTTGAATGATGCATTAAAAGAAATATTCGATCGAATCTCACAAGATATTTTTAACGAGTCACTCGCCAAATGGTAAATTAATTAAAATAAAACCTATCTTGCATCGCTATGAATGTTACCGATTACACCTTTTTGATCAATAAGCCCGAAACTATCAATAGCGTTTATACAGACGCATTGAGTAATGTCTTGAGCGAGTTTCCTTATTTTCAAAGTGCTCGAGCTTTGCGATTAAAAGGACTGTACAATCAAAATAGTTTTAAATACAACGTTGCTCTTAAAGTGACTGCGGCACACACCACAGACCGTTCTGTGTTGTTTGATTTTATCACTACTGAAAATTTCACCACCATTCACAATGATTCGTACAATCTAAAAAACTCAGAAATCCTGAATATAAATGTGGTGGATTGCGAAATTGTATCTTCTGAAAAAATTCAGGAAACACAGCACAATGCTTTGGAGCTATCGATCCTTACCTCTATAAAAGAAGCGACAATGGCGCACATTCTGACTCCTGAAGCACCAAAAGCAGCTGAAACGGTTTTAGAACTTGGCAAACCTATAGATTTTTCAGACACAGAAAAGCACTCCTTTCAACAATGGCTTCACTTATCGAGAGCTCAACCCATAGAACGAAATGAGTATAAAAACGCCAAAACAATTGCAGTAGAAGAGGAAGAGGAAGAAAGAAAAAAGAAAGCGGCTATAATTGATAAGTTCATTGAGACGAATCCGAAAATAGCACCCTTAAAAGCCGGATCGACGCCAGCAGTACAATTTGAACTCAACGCAACAGACAATACACACTTAATGACCGAGACACTTGCGAGGGTATATTTGGAACAGAAAAAATACCAAAAAGCAATTCAAGCCTATGAAATATTAATTTTGAAATATCCGGAAAAAAGTAGTTTCTTTGCAGACCATATTACAGAAATAAAGTTTTTACAAAATAACAATAATTAAACAATGAGCACATTTTCAATTTTTTTAGTTTTAATAACTATCGTTTGTTTTTTACTAATCGTAGTAATTATGGTTCAAAACCCTAAAGGTGGCGGATTGTCATCCTCTGTGGGAGGTTCACAAATGTTAGGTGGAGTACAAAAAACAACCGATTTCCTAGACAAAAGCACTTGGACATTAGCAACAATTCTAATCGCTTTGATTTTGCTATCTAGCTTGAGTTTCACCGGTTCAATGAGTGATTCGGATTCTAAAATCATCACAAAAACACAAAATGCAGCGCCTCAAACAGCTCCGGTAGCTCCGGCACCAGCTACTCCTGCAGCTCCTGCAAAATAATAGAACTGTATTGTAAAAAATAGTAATGCCAGCCTGTCAAAGCTGGCATTTTTTTTAAGAAAAAGTGTCAGTTTATTAGCCTTGGCACAGTTTCTGAAAATCAAAAAATTGTAAAACAAAATTCAACATAAATTTAAAACCATGGCATTAAACATTAAACCCCTTTCGGATAGAGTTCTTATTGAACCTGTTGCTGCTGAAACAAAAACGGCTTCTGGGATTTTTATTCCTGATACTGCAAAAGAAAAACCTCAAAAAGGAACGGTAGTCGCTGTTGGTAACGGAACCAAAGACCACGCAATGACCGTAAAAATTGGAGACACCGTACTGTACGGAAAATATGCGGGTACTGAATTAAAACTAGAAGGAACTGACTATTTGATTATGCGTGAAGACGATATTCTTGCAATTATCTAAAAATAAAAAAGCACGGACAAGCCGCAACTTGTCCCTTCTATTACAAACAACTAATTTAAATTAAAATGGCAAAAGATATAAAATTTGATATTGAAGCTCGCGACGGTTTGAAACGTGGTGTAGATGCTTTGGCAAACGCAGTAAAAGTAACCCTTGGCCCTAAAGGACGTAACGTTATTATTGGAAAAGCGTTCGGAGGACCGAATGTAACCAAAGATGGTGTTACCGTGGCTAAAGAAATTGAATTGAAAGACCCTTTAGAAAATATGGGGGCTCAAATGGTAAAAGAAGTAGCTTCAAAAACCAACGATTTAGCGGGTGATGGTACTACAACCGCAACTGTTTTGGCACAAGCCATCGTAAAGGAAGGTTTAAAAAACGTAGCTGCAGGAGCCAATCCTATGGACTTAAAAAGAGGAATCGACAAAGCGGTAGAAGCTATTGTTGCCGACTTAGCCAAACAAGCTAAAGTAGTAGGAAGTGATTCTGAGAAAATCAAACAAATCGCCTCTATTTCTGCCAATAATGACGAAGTAATTGGAGAATTGATCGCTAATGCTTTTGCAAAAGTTGGTAAAGAAGGTGTTATCACTGTAGAAGAGGCCAAAGGAACAGACACTTATGTGGATGTTGTAGAAGGAATGCAATTCGACAGAGGATATTTATCTCCTTATTTCGTGACCAATCCTGAAAAAATGGAGGCGGAACTAGAAAGTCCTTACATTCTTTTGTACGATAAAAAAGTATCGTCTTTAAAAGAATTATTGCCCGTATTAGAACCCGTTGCACAATCCGGAAAACCATTGTTAATTATTGCAGAAGATGTAGACGGAGAAGCGTTGTCAACATTGGTTGTTAACAAATTACGTGGAGCCCTGAAAATTGCGGCCGTAAAAGCACCTGGTTTTGGAGACAGAAGAAAAGCGATGCTAGAAGACATTGCTATCTTAACAGGAGGAACTGTAATTTCTGAAGAAAGAGGATACACTTTAGAAAATACTACCATCGAAATGTTGGGAACAGCTAAAAGAGTAACAATCGACAAAGACAACACAACACTTGTTAGTGGTGCTGGAGAAGCGGATATGATTAAAAACCGCGTGAACCAAATTAAAGGTCAAATGGAAGCTACGACTTCTGATTACGACAAAGAAAAACTGCAAGAACGTCTGGCTAAATTAGCCGGTGGGGTTGCTGTTCTTTATGTTGGCGCAGCATCTGAAGTGGAAATGAAAGAGAAAAAAGACCGTGTTGACGATGCATTACATGCTACTCGCGCTGCTGTAGAAGAAGGAATCGTTGCTGGTGGAGGCGTAGCCTTACTAAGAGCTAAAAACGCCCTTGCAGACTTGAAAGCAGACAATCCTGATGAAGCCACGGGTATCAAAATTATTTCTCGTGCAATAGAAGCTCCTTTGCGCACTATCGTTGAAAACGCAGGCCTTGAAGGTTCTGTAGTAGTAGCTAAAGTTGCAGAAGGTTCTGGTGATTTTGGCTACAATGCTAAAACCGACGAATATGTAGACATGCTAAAAGCGGGTATTATCGATCCTAAAAAAGTAACTCGTGTGGCTTTAGAAAATGCAGCATCTGTTGCTGGAATGATCTTGACTACCGAATGTGCTTTGATTGATATTAAAGAAGAAAATGCCGGAGGCGGAATGCCAATGGGAGGTGGCATGCCAGGAATGATGTAATAAGCATTAAAATTCCAAAAAATAAATTCCAAATTCCAAAAGTGGAATCCATAAAAAAATCCGAAGTTTTAAAACTTCGGATTTTTTATTTTTGTAGCCACTAAGAACTAATTACTAATCACTGTGCGCTATTTACACTGGCCTTTTCTTCAACATTTTCATGAAAACAGGAAACGTTGAAATTAGAATAATTCCGATTACAATAAACTCAATATGCTTTTTCAAATCGATACCGTAATTCAGAAAAATGCCATACAAATAATGTCCCGCGAAGATCAACACGAACGACCACATAAAGGAACTTAAAATATTGAAAAACATGAATTTCTTTTTCTCCATAGAGACAATACCAGCAACTATGGGTGCAAAAGTTCGAAAAATGGGCAAAAATCTTGCGTAAATAATCGCTTTACCTCCATATTTTTCGAAAAAATCTTTAGATTGTAGCAAATACTTTTTCTTAAACCAAAAAGTATCTTCCTTTTTAAACAGGTAATAGCCGCTTTTGGCACCAAACCAATAGCCTACAGTATTCCCTAAAATACCGGCTACAGCTACCAAAATAGAAAGAAAAACAACATTTATAAAATCACTTTCTACACTAAATAAATTTTCGACCAAATCTCTGCTGTAGATACCCGACAAGAAAAGCAAACTATCACCAGGAAGAAAAAAACCAGCAAACAAACCTGTTTCGGCAAAAACAATAAACAAAACGACGTACAATCCAATCTGCACACCACCAAGACTTAAAGTGATATAAAACTCAGGATTTAACAATTGGGTCCAGTCAAAATTATTCATATGCAGTCTTAAATTTATATTTATAAGTCGTGAAATTAAGGATTTTTTAACAACAAGACAAAATAAACCCGTTTTTTAAAATTTTATTAACGATTATCTAAAAAAACACCCAAAACAAAAGTCTTGGGTGATAAGCAACAACTACTCTTTTCGCTCATACATACAACAAGTGTGTAATGTATCATAATCTTCTTTGGTCGCTTTAACAACATCGGTATCATGTCCTACTTTTGCAATAGCTTTTTTAACATCCAACGGTGTACATTTTTCTTCATTCATAATGAGGCTTAATTGATGTGAATCAATATCCCAAACTGCAGATTTTACTCCTTCTACAGACAATGCGGCTTTTTGAATGCGTTTTTGACACATACCACAGTTCCCGTTTACCTCCATTACGCTTTTCGCGTTCTTATTTTTTACTTGTGCTTGTGTGGCGAATCCAACGAAAGCCATCACGATAAGAAGTACTACTTTTTTCATTTTTTATAAATTTTATAGTGAATATTATTTAATTTTAAATCGCAATCCCGCATAATACATTTGACCAAAAATAGGCGCATAAACTATCGATGCATCAAAAGTTGGTCCAAAAGGATTTTCTGCTCCAAGAATTGCTTTTGGTTGTTTGTAATTCCCGATATTTTCACCACCCACATACACTTCAAAGGTAGAAGAAAAAACGCGCGTGATTTGAGCATTTACCAAACTATAAGCCGGAGAAAACTCAGGCAAACGATCTGGAGCAGGATTCGAAGCCGTTACTGGCACTTGCTGCTTCCCTAACCAATTGTAAGTAGCATCAAAACGCCATTGCCCTCCTTTTTCGGAACGATGGGTTTCAAATTCTAAATTAGCAAACAAACGGTGTTTCGCCTGCAATGGTCTTTGATACACTCCCGATAAATATTGAGTCTGAATATCATAATATTTGTAAGCCGAACGTAAATTGAAGTTATGCAACAACTCATAATTAAACTCAACTTGCAAACTATTAGCGAACGATTTGCCTTTTAAATTGTAAAACAGAACATCCTGCGGAGATTGCATCACATCAACCACGACTTGATTTTGAAAATCGGTCCTATAAAAATCCAACCCTGCATCGGCATTTCTGCCAAACAATTGGAATTTTTGATTAAAACTCACGCCATAATTCCAAGCAATTTCTGGATCTAAACCATATGTTTTTCCATCGGTATCCAAAATAGAAATGGCTCTAGAACTCGCAAACAAAGATTGATTTTCGGCAAAAATATTAGCGGCACGTTTTCCTCTTCCAGCCGAGAAACGCACCACCGATTTTTCCCAAGGATTATAACGAAGGTGTAATCTAGGAGTCACAAAAGTCCCAAGTCGATTATGATTGTCGACTCTTCCTCCCAAAACCAAACTAAAATTATCGTCATTATCATAGGTGTACTCAAAAAAAGCACCTATCGAGTTATCAGTTCTCCCATAATCCTTCAAACCTACAAACTCTTGGTAATTATCATAGGCAAAATTGATCCCCGTAGCAAATTTATGCCTGGTATTATTAATGATCGAATTAAAAATCAAATTCGAATAAAAACTACTTTGCTTTATATCATACCCATTCAATCCGTAATACGAATTTTGATCGTGTAACGAAAAAGCGTTTTGAAAACCAATACTCTGAAACGGCATATCCTTAAAAACATACCCCACTTTCGTAGCTAAATCAAATCGTTGTGTATTAATCTCAGAACCCCACGTATTGGTCGTTCCTTTGTCACTAGCAGGATCAAAATCAACCTCGCCCGATTGCTTTTTATCATTCATATACCTGAAATTAATGAAACTCACCAAACCCTTTTCGGCATCATAATATTGATACCGATTCATCACATTGATTTGCTTCGCCAAAGGATTATCCATAAAACCATCCTTGTTCTGATCCATTTTCGACACACGCGTATTGGCATGCAAAAACAAACTACTACTCCATTTCTTGGACAATTGCCTGTTAAAATGCGTATTCAACTCAAATCGAGAATCGGTAGAACCGTAAGCATTCAAGAAAAACGGGATATCATTAATTGGCTTGATTAATTCTGTATTAATTTGTCCAGAAATACTCTCATACCCATTCACTACGCTCCCAGCACCTTTGGTAATTTGAATACTTTCCACCCACGTTCCGGGCGTAAACGACAAGCCATACGCCTGCGAAGCGCCACGAACTGAAGGCACATTTTCTTCCGTAATCATCAGGTACGGACTCGTAAGGCCCAGCATTTTAATCTGTTTAGTACCTGTCAAAGCATCCGAAAAATTAACATCGATAGAAGGATTGGTCTCGAAACTTTCGGCCAAATTACAGCAAGCCGCTTTCAACAACTCTTTACTGGTCACCAAGGTAGTATTGGCGGTAACCGTGTAGGATTTTTGTAATCCTTTTTTCTTTTTGGTAATGGTTACTTCATCTAAATTTTCTTGTGAAAAAACCGGAAACGCAAGCAAAAGCGTCACCAAAAACATCATATTTTTTTGCATTATTTATTCTGAATTATGCTGTCGTCTCAACACACTTTGGGCGTGACCCCATTTACACAAGGGGCCAACTCAGCAACGTGCTATTCGCCCCCTTGCCTAAATGCGGTCGGGCTATACGCGCTACTTTGGTAGCCAGCTACTATCCCTCACGCAAACCCCTAAACAAAGGTAAACGGTGTTCAAACGACAACTGTTTGTGAAATTTTAAAAGAAATTAAACAAACAATTTCAAGCGTAAAAAACATATTGTTGGTACAATTTGTAAAGCGGAGGCGCAGAAATTGCCACATAATAAGAAGTACTTTCCGCTTTCTTGAAAATCGATTCTCTGGAAAAAACAAAAAAGGAATCAAACTGTTCTTGAACAATAAAAGGAATATTCAATCCGGGCAAAACTACCTTTACAGTAGCATCATCCGACTTTTTTTCTAAATGAACCAATCTATCTTTACAACAACCGTCTCCTTCAAGAACATCCGCCTTAGCGCAACAATCCTCAGGCTCTGTTGGAGATAAAAGTTCTGAATGCAAACTTACCGAAGCAATCGAACCTCCACAATAATGCACATTGATTGTCATCCCGATATTAGGTATCAGGAACAGCAGTACTAAAATTAAACTAGTGACTTTTTTGACATTCATGCAACAAAAGTACTTCATTCCGACCAGAAAAGAATTAATAATATGTTATTTGTGATCTCTCATTTTTTGATAGTAAAATCCAGGAATAAAAAGCAAGATAAAAATAGGCTGAATCAAAAACCTACGAATATAAAAAATAAACATATAGTTTTGATGATAATGAAGGAGACAAAAAAGAACCGTAACCAACACGACAAAAAATATCGCAAACAAAACCCCAGAAAACTGAAGTAGCTTTTTATCTTCAAAAATAACGTACAACAAAGCCAAAGAGAGGATTGTATTAAGTCCGTATCTCAACAATAATCCCACAAATAATTGGAAAGGTTCAAAATTCGGCAAGGACAAACCAGCATACTCACTTTTAAAAAAAGCCAAAAAAGGATCATAAAACAAGTGTGTTTCGAAAGCCCTAATGAGAACAAAAAAGAAAATTAAAAGCACTCCAAGAGCGACTTTTAATTTATGCTGATGGAGATTTCTTAGCATATTTAGAAAATAAATTAACCCATACAATCCACAATATAAAAACTACTCCATAAATAAAAAGCGGAAAAACAACACCGTGCAGAAAATGTTCGCTTTCCGGAAAATAAAATAAAAGCACACTCAAAACCGCAATTCTGAGAACATTGAGCACATAAATTAAAACGCTACCACCGAGCAAAAAAACCAACGTAGTTTTGAACTTTCCCGCAAAAGCAATCACGAAAGAAACAAAGAGAATAATCACACTTACAGCATTACAGCCTTCAATAATTCGCGCTACTTCTTTTTGATGCATCAAGATGCTAATTTTGGCATTTTGATGATACACAACAGCAGAATTCGCATCTAGCCATCCTAAAACACGCTCAGTGTGCGCAGACACCAATCGAGTCACTCCATCTATTTGACCATGATCAAAATCAGACAAATACCACTGATACAAAAAAGTAAACCCCACAAAAGATGCCAAAAAAACACCAATAAATTGCAAAAAAGGCTTGTAATGCGTCCAATAGTTTTTCAAAATCAATATATTTTTTTCAAATTTATATATTTTTTGAAAGAAGTTATAAATACTTTTGTTTAAAAAACCATATCAAATGACATTTCAAGAATTAGCACCAGAAGTAATAGCTATCGTCACTAAAGACAGCACCACAAGAAACGAAAAATTATTGGCTATTTGTCAACTTTTGAACACTTCAATTGAATACTACAATTGGGTAGGATTTTATTTTGCCAACCACGAAACCAAAACCTTGCATTTAGGCCCTTATGTTGGAGCCGAAACCGACCATACCGTTATCCCTTTCGGGAAAGGAATTTGTGGTCAAGTAGCCGAATCGAACGCCAACTTTGTAGTTCCTGATGTAGCCGCTCAAGATAATTATATCGCTTGCAGCTTTACCGTAAAATCAGAAATTGTGGTACCGCTATTTGTAAACGGGGTAAACATTGGACAAATCGATATTGACAGTCACGTGATAGATCCATTTACCGAGAAAGACGAACGATTCTTGGAGTTTGTGAATGAAGAAATTGCGAAGTTGTTTTAAAGTATAGTAAGAGTAAAGAATTAAAAGTACTCAAATTTCGATAAAACCAAATTAATTCAAAATTCATAATTCAAAACTCATAATTATTTACTACTTTTGCACCCGTCTTACAATAGCTGTACGGCATACATAAAAATCATTTAAACAATATTAGCATGTATTTAACTAAAGAAGTTAAAGCGGAAATTTTCGCTAAACACGGAGGAAAAGCAGAAAACACTGGATCTGCAGAAGGACAAATCGCTTTATTCACTCACAGAATTAGCCACCTTACTGAGCACTTGAAAAAAAATCGTCACGATTACAATACAGAGCGTTCATTGGTATTGCTAGTAGGTAAAAGAAGATCTTTGTTGGATTACTTGAAAAAGAAAGAAATCAACAGATACCGTGAGATTATCAAAGTATTGGGTATTAGAAAATAATCAATATACAAAAAAGAGGCGTGCAAGTGCCTCTTTTTTTATTTACAAAACACATACATCAAATCACACGAAAGATCCTGAAAATCATCAGAATAAGAAGTGTATTTTTTACTCATGTATGTTCGTCTTTTGCTATATTTGCAGAAGATAAAAAAGTTTGGTTTTTCATTGGGTTTTAGGCAATAACTACACACAACAACTACAACACAACTAAAACCCATTGTATAACCACTAAGAAAAAAAAGTATGATTCCACAATTATTTGTAGAAAGCATCGATTTAGGTGATGGCAGAAGCATCACAATCGAGACAGGTCGTTTAGCCAAACAAGCCGACGGATCTGTTGTAGTAAGAATTGGCAAAACTGTTATTTTAGGAACAGTTGTATCCTCAAGAAAAGCAAGTCCTGGTATCGATTTTTTGCCATTAACGGTAGATTATCGTGAAAAATTTGCTGCTGCAGGGCGTTTTCCTGGAGGTTTCTTCAAAAGAGAAGCGCGTCCAAGTGATAACGAAGTATTAACCATGAGATTAGTTGACCGTGTTTTACGTCCTCTTTTCCCAAATGACTACCACGCAGAAGTTCAAGTAATGATTCAATTAATGTCTCATGACGAAGACGTTATGCCTGATGCACTAGCAGGATTAGCCGCTTCGGCAGCACTTGCTTTGTCTGACATTCCTTTTGAAACCTTGATTTCAGAAGCTAGAGTGGGTAGAATTGACGGTAAATTCATCATTAATCCTTCTCGTGCGCAATTAGCCTTGTCGGATATCGACATGATGATTGGAGCTTCAACTGATTCTATCGCCATGGTAGAAGGCGAAATGAAAGAAATTTCAGAAGCTGAAATGCTTGAAGCCATCAAATTTGCACACGAACACATAAAAGTACAAATCGCTGCCCAAGAAAGATTGGCCAATGCATTTGGAAAAAAAGAAGTTCGTACTTACGAAACTGAAAAAACAGATGACGCTATTTACGCCAAAGTAAAAGCGGCAGCTTATGATAAAATTTACGCTATTGCAAGTAAAGGTTCTTCTAAACAAGAACGTTCTGCTGCATTTGATGCTGTAAAAGAAGAAGTTAAAACTTTATTCACTGAAGAAGAGTTGGCAGAAAATGGAGATTTAGTTTCTAAATACTTCTACAAAACCAACAAAGAAGCCGTTCGTAATGTAACTTTAGACTTAGGAACGCGTCTTGACGGAAGAAAAACAACAGAAATTAGACCCATTTGGTGTGAAATCGATTATTTGCCATCCGTTCACGGTTCGGCTTTGTTTACACGTGGAGAAACCCAAGCCTTGGCAACCGCTACTTTAGGAACTTCTAGAGAAGCCAACCAAATTGATTCCCCATCGGAACAAGGTG
>JBOFUD010000378.1:0-3140 GCA_051652385.1 Flavobacterium sp. | reverse complement strand
GCATTGTCTACACTTTTATTGTAATCACCAAAAGCAACGGCTCCGGCTTTTTTCATGTCAAAAAGCTCGGCCATATCTTTTCCTTCACTGCCTGCGGTTAGGGCGCCAATAGGATAAAGTTGGGTTGCTGCATCTTTGGCTTTGTTTAAGACAAAATTTACTTGAGATTGGTTATCAATAATAGGGTAGGAGTTGGGTTGCAAAGCAATTGCGGTAAAGCCACTTTTTGCAGCAACGCTCAATCCGTTACTTATGGTTTCTCGGTCTTCAAAACCAGGTTCTCCCAATGATACGCTACTGTCGAACCATCCCGACGAAATATTTAAATGCGGTAATTGTATTTCTTGAGCCCCATCATTTTGAAGTGTGGTTGCTATTTTTTGTATGACACCATCTTGGATCAATACATCCATGGTTTTGTTGTGAAAAGGACTTTTAGAATCGATGATTTTGGCTGCTCTAAGTAGAATTTTCATGAGTTTAGGAGATACGTTTTTTGAAACTTTGTTATTTTAAAAATCGGATGATAGCCATTTCTGCGAGCAAAAATGCTAGCGCAAAGATAAGAAACCATTTCCAAAGTTGAGAGTCTGTTCTGTTGGTTTGTAAAGTATTGAAAACGCTTTTAATACTGTCAATACTGTCAAAATTTGAGCTTAGATTGGCGTTTATCTGACTTAAATCGCTCTCGGTGCGCGCATAATTGAAAGAGAGGTTTTCGATCTCTTTTTCTTTGTTGAAAAGTGTAAAATTACCCGCTTTTTTCGGAAGATCGGCAAAGGTTACTTTTACTTTATTATCCATCATTTGTTGCAAAGGAATGAATTGTTCCTCTTTACTTTTTACCGTTAGAATGGCTTCTTTATCCAAAGTGGTGTCGACCCAAAACGGCACATTATTTCCGATGGTTGCGGCATAGAGTAGCGCATTTTTATTATGGACTCCCATTTTATAGAACACCGGAACGATTAAGGGCGATTGTTGAAAGTTGCTGTTTTTTGAATTTAAAGCTGCCGAAAAAACAAACAATGCGCCAATGGATTTGGGTATTGCTGTCAAAAAAGGCGTGTGATCTTCGTAGGAAAGAATGCTTGGGTAGGCGCTTTTTAGAACAAACGATTGTTCTGTTTTGGGATATTGAAAATTGGTAATTTTGCTTTCGAATACGCCACTAAAAAGAGGATGATCAAAATTGATTTTGGTAATTTGTTTTGGATGGTTTTTAGCGGACTCGAATAGAACGTTTCCTAAGTTTTTTAAAAACGAATTGATGTTGGTTAGCGAAGTGGTTTCGGACGGGATAAGGATTAAATTGCCTCCTTTGCTCACAAATGCTCGCAGCGTAGTTTGTAGGGCTTGCGGAATTTCGTCGACTTCGTTGAGTACAATGGAGGTTTGTTTTTCAAGAAGGTTGTAGTTTAATGTACGTAATTCAGAATGGGTGTAATTGAATTCGTCCTTAGTGAAAATACGAGATAAAAAGGTGCTTTTTTGAGGCTCTCCAATGCTTAAAATGTTGATTTTTTCGTTTTTGGAGATGCTAAAATAATAGGTGTTGTCATAGGGTAATCCGTTATCGTTTAGGGTAGCATAGCCATGAAATTCTTGTTTTGGAATGGTGAAATTGACTTTTTTGTTTTTGGAATTTAAGGTTACCATCGTTTTTGCAATCAATTTGTTTTGATTGTAAAGCGCTATAGAAATTGGGCTAAAATCGCCTCCAAAACCTGTGATTGAAACCGATATTTCGTAAAAATTTTCAAGTGTTTTATTGATGTACACACTATCGATTGCTATATTGCTCTTTTTTTCAGCTTCGGATTTTATAAAATAAATGAGGTCTTGTTTATTTGTTTTTTGTGATTTTTTTGGTGCAACTCCAACGGCATCGGAGAGAATAACAATGTCTTTGTTGGCGGCCGTTTTCCGAGCATTTATTTTAGCTAGTTGTGCGTCTAAATCGAAAGGTATAGCAGAATAATTGAGGTTTTGTAGTTCTCTTTGTATCGATTTGATGTTGGTGTTCCAAAAGGTTTGCTCGTTGGTTAGTAGCGAAAAAGTAGCGGTTTCTGGTGTTTCTTCCAGCAATTCTTGAATGGCTCTTTTAAGCAATTCGCCTCGATTGCCTTTGGCTTGCATACTGAACGAGTTGTCTAAAACGAGGTACAATTCGTTGTTGGCGTTTTTGTGATCTTTGGCCTCGAAAAAGGGTTGTGCGAAAGCGATTATCAAACCAGAAAGTAATAATAATCGTGTTACTAATAATAGTCTTTTTTTTATTTTTGAACTTTTTCGGGATTCAATGGTGAGTTTTTTTAGAAAACGGACATTGGTGAAATATTCTGTTTTGAATCGTCGTAACTGGAACAAATGCACCAAAATTGGGATAAGTAAAAGGAATAAAAAGTAGAGAATTTCGGGGTGTTTGAAATGCATTCTAAAGAGGTTTACTTTGCGATTGTGTTAGTATGGTTTGTCATTTGTATGGGTTCTTGAAAAAAAAAGGTACTTCTTTAAATTCCAATAGTAGTGAAAGTCCTTTTTTACCAAAAAGGGGGACTCACTAAAACTCAAGTGTACTTGGTTTTCGGTGCATTCCGTTTGCAACGAATAGCGGGACGTGGTTGACAATAAGAACTTATTTTGCATCTAAAGAAAAAAACAGGGCTATTTGCTTGTTCAAAAATACAAATTTGTACCTATAAACTGTGGGTTTTATTGATTTTTTCGATATTGATTTTTTTGTTTCATTGTTTTAAAAATAGCTGTACTTTCGCAGCAAAATAATCGTGCTTTTGCTTGCTGAATTTTATTTTTTTTGTAAGTTTTAGGGCATTATAATTATCAATTTTAAGGATAGCTCACCATGAAAATTAAAATTTCTCTACTCTTCTTTTTCTCTTTTTTCTCAATCGTGCAGGCACAACAAGATATATACCATTTACTTGTGGGGACTTACACTAATAAATGTGATACAAAAGGGATTTATAATTACAAATTAGAGGTAAATTCTGGAAATTCATTGTTGCATGGTGCTACGGTAAATATTTTGAATCCAAGTTATTTGGCGCTTTCTTCAGATAACAAAAATCTTTATGCGGTAAATGAGTCGGGCGCTACTAGTGCGGCTACTTCATTTA
>JBOFUD010000377.1:0-2876 GCA_051652385.1 Flavobacterium sp. | reverse complement strand
AACAATGATCATCCACAAGTGGTGGAGATTTGGAATAACGTATTCATGGAATTCAACCGAAAAGCTGATGGCTCTCTCGAGAAATTGCCTGCTCAACACGTTGATACCGGAATGGGATTTGAACGTCTTTGTATGGTTTTGCAAGGCGTACAATCCAATTATGATACGGATGTATTTACTCCAATCATTAGAGAAATCGAAACGATAACCGGCTCAAAATACACCATTAAGGCGTCCAACGAAGCCGAGGAAAAAATCAATATTGCTATTCGTGTAATTGCCGATCACGTGCGTGCCGTAGCTTTTGCTATAGCCGATGGACAATTGCCATCCAATACCGGAGCGGGTTATGTTATTCGCAGAATTTTGCGTCGCGCCATTCGTTATGGTTTTACTTTTTTAGATACCAAGGAGCCTTTTATATATAAATTAGTAGAAACGTTAAGTGCTCAAATGAGTGCTTCTTTTCCAGAAATCCGTTCTCAAAAAGCCCTTTGTTCTAATGTCATTCGCGAAGAAGAAAATTCCTTTTTGCGTACCTTAGATCAAGGTTTGGTATTGCTAGATGCCGTTATTGCAGGCAGTCAAAGTTCGGTAATTGATGGTAAAAAAGCCTTTGAATTGTATGATACTTATGGTTTTCCAATCGATTTAACGGCTTTGATTTTGTCTGAAAAAGGATTAAAATTAGACGAAAAAGGGTTTGAAGAACAATTGCAATTGCAAAAAGAACGTTCCCGTGCCGCATCAAAGGTAACTGCGGGCGACTGGAATGTGTTGGTTGAAGATGATATTCAGGAGTTTGTAGGGTACGATCGTTTGCAACACCAAGTTAAAATTACCAAATACCGTAGAATTGAAAGTGTCAAAGAAGGCGAAATCTTTCAGTTAGTGTTTAATGCTACCCCATTTTATGGAGAAAGCGGCGGACAAACTGGGGACAAAGGCTATTTGGAAGCTGCAAATGGTAACATTACCTATATTATAGACACCAAAAAAGAAAACAACCAAACCGTACATTTAACCAAGTCATTGCCAGAAAATCTTACGGATAGTTTTCAGGCTATTGTCGATAAAAAACAAAGAGCTAGAACTTCTTCAAATCATACGGCTACCCACTTGTTGCATCAGGCCTTGCGTAAAGTTTTGGGTACGCATATCGAACAAAAAGGATCGATGGTTCGTTCTGCTTCTTTGCGTTTTGACTTCTCTCATTTTTCGAAAGTTACGGAGGAGGAATTGAAAGAGGTGGAGAATTTTGTAAACGCTCGTATTCGTCAGAGTTTGCCTTTAATTGAAAAAAGAGGCATCGCCAAAGAGCAAGCGATCGAAGAAGGCGCTATTGCTTTATTTGGAGAAAAATATGGTGACTTGGTGCGAATGATAAAATTTGGCGATTCTGTTGAGCTTTGTGGTGGAACTCATGTGGGCAATACTTCAGAAATTTGGCATTTCAAGATTGTATCCGAAGGTGCCGTGGCTGCAGGAATTCGCCGAATTGAGGCCATTTCGAGTGTAGCTGCCAAAGAGTTTTTCGAATCGCAATTGATCGTTTATAAAGAGGTTAAGGAGGTTTTGAAAAATCCTAATGATCCCATCAAAGCGATTCAAGGATTGCAAGATGAAAATGCTCAACTGAAAAAGCAAATAGAAGCCTTGTTAAAAGATAAAGCCAAGAACTTAAAAGGAGAATTAGCAGCCGCCTTTCAAGAACTAAACGGAGTAAAATTCTTAGCGCAACAAGTTGATTTAAATGCTGAAGGCGCCAAAGACTTGGCGTATGAATTAGGGAATTTGGGAGACAATATTTTTATTGTTTTGGCAACCGTTACTGAAGATAAACCGATGTTGACCTGTTATGTATCCAAAGGTTTAGTAGCCGATAAAAATTTAAACGCCGGACAAGTAGTTCGCGAATTAGGAAAATACATCCAAGGTGGAGGAGGAGGACAACCGTTCTTCGCTACTGCTGGCGGAAAGAACGCAGCTGGAATTCCAGAGGCTTTAGCCAAAGCGATTGATTTTGTGAAGTAGTTTTGGAAATATGAAGAAAAAGAAACCCTTTTAGTACTTAGCTAAAAGGGTTTTTGTTTTATAAAATGGTAATTACGGCAATGGCTTCAATCTCTATCAGCCATTCTCTTTTTCCCAATTTCTCGATTCCTACCAAAGTACTTGCCGGGAATTGTTCAGTTCCGAGAAAATCTTTTCTAATTTTTCTATAAATGGGTAAATCTGTTTCAGGATTGAAGTTGACGATGTAAGTGGTCATTTTTACCACATCTTTAAAAGTGGCATTGCCTAGTTGTAATTGTCTTTCTAAATTTTTAAAAGTGTTTTTAGTTTGTTCCTCAAGCGTGTTTCCTGCTCCTATTTGTCCAGAAATATATAAGGTTTTGTAAGGGCTTGTTGTTACAATTACTGTTTGAGAAAATCCCTCATTGGGTTCGATAAATTCTTTTTCGATCATAATTTTTAAAAAGTTAAGCTTAGTAAAAATACTAGTTTAATTGTAAAAACTACTTTAAATTTGGTCTCAAAACGTATCGACTTGCAACTATCTACTCCAATATCAATTTCAAAAAGTAATTTTCCTATCGATTATCAATCAAAAATGGTTCTTATGGGATCTTGTTTTGCTGAAAATATGGGTGATAAATTGGCGTACTTTAAGTTTCAAAATACGACCAATCCATTCGGGATTATCTTTAATCCTGTTTCTATTGAAAAACTGATAGAAAGAGTGGTGTTGGAAAGATATTTCACTAAAGAGGATGTTTTTTTCTTCAATGAAAGATGGCATTCTTTCGAGCTGCATTCTGATTTGAGTCATTCGGATCCCGAAGTAATGGTTCAGTATTTAAATCAAATTCTTT
>JBOFUD010000376.1:0-3986 GCA_051652385.1 Flavobacterium sp. | reverse complement strand
AAAAAGCCAGTTGGGAAAACCAAAAGAGAGAATTAGAAGAAAGAGTAAAGAGTATAGAAGGCAGTGTTGCAAAAATAAAAGTTGAGGAAAATAATTATGTAGTTGTAGCACCTATATCAGGTACTATCGAGAGTTTTTCGGGACTTCAAGTAGGGTCCTTTATTAATGCTTCACAACCTATTGCCACTATTTCTGCCACAGATAGGTTGATCGTTGAAAGTACAATTTCTCCAAATGACATAGGATTGATTAAGAAAAATCAAGCGGTGAAATTCCAAATAGATGCCTTCAATTACAATCAGTGGGGTTTGCTAGAAGGAAAAGTAATCGATATTGATCGTAACATTACGATTCAAGAAGAGCAAGCTTTTTTTAAAGTACGTTCCATAATGAATACAACAGAAATGCGTTTAGACTCGGGTTACAAAACCAAAGTGTCCAAAGGAATGACGTTGACCACGAGATACACCATTGCCCGACGCAGTTTATATGATTTACTATTTGACAAGATGGATGATTGGCTCAACCCGAAACAAATGGCATCAAGATCTTAAACTAGTAAAATTTTATAAAATAACTTTCCTTTTTGAGAAAAGTCTAAAGTCTTTTTTCTATCATCTATACTCTTATAATGGCTACTATAAAAATAAAACAACATGATATTAAAGATTGTGGCGCTGCTTGTCTCGCTTCTATTGGCAATCATTACAAAGTTAATTTACCAATAGCTCGAATTCGTCAGTACGCCAATACAGATAAACGCGGTACCAACGTACTAGGTATCATTGAAGCGGCTGATAAAATGGGCTTCACCGCCAAAGGAGTTAAAGGCGGCATAGATGCGATTGATAAAATTCCGCTTCCTGCAATAGCACACGTGGTGATTAAAGAACAACTGCATCATTATGTCGTGATTTATTCAGTCTCCTCCCCTTCGGGGAGGTCGGGAGGGGAAGTTACAGTTATGGATCCCGCCTTTGGAAAAATGGAAACCTATACTTTTGAAGCTTTTCACAAAATATGGTCGGGTGTTTTGGTGCTTTTTGCTCCTAACGATGAGTTTAAAACCTATAACGAAAAAATAGCTCCTATTCGACGCTTTTGGCATTTGGTACAACCTCACAAAATCATTTTAATTCAGGCTTTGGTGGGTGCCATCCTTTTTACGGTTTTAGGATTAGCAATGTCAATTTATATCCAAAAATTAACAGATTATGTTTTGGTCGAAGGCAATCGAAAACTGCTAAATTTATTAAGCGTTTCCATGATTGTTATTATTGTTTTACAAGCTTACATCGGCTCTAAAAAAACAATTTTTGTGATGAAAACAGGTCAATTAATCGATGCCAAACTAATCCTAGGATATTATAAACATTTATTACATTTACCCCAACGCTTCTTTGATACGATGCAAATTGGTGAAATAACCTCAAGAATCAATGATGCTGTTAAGATACGTTCTTTCATCAACGAAGTAGCTATAGAGATGATTGTCAATATTTTCATTGTACTGTTCTCTTTTACTTTGATGTTTACGTATTATTGGAAATTGGCTTTAGTCATTTTATTAGTAATCCCGTTTTATGCACTAATTTATTTTCTGCTAAATAAATTCAATAAAAAAGTAGAAAGAACCATCATGGAAAATGCGGCCGAATTACAAACTCAATTGGTCGAAAGTGTTACGCATGTTAGAACGGTGAAGGAATTTGGAATAGAAGAATTTTCTAACTTAAAAACAGAGAACAAATTCGTTAAGTTATTATTCACTACTTATAAATCTGGATTGAATAGTATTTTTGCTGGAACTTCTACACAGTTTTTGGCTTCACTCTTTACAATAATTCTTATGTGGATAGGTTCTGGTTATGTAATTGACAGAGCCATTACACCAGGTGAATTGTTTTCGTTTTATGCCTTAATCGGATACTTCACCTCTCCAGTTGCTTCCTTGATTGGAATGAATAAAACCGCTCAAAATGCTTTAATTGCTGCTGATCGTCTTTTCGAAATTATGGATTTAGAAAGAGAAGAAACTGAGAACAAAGTCGAATTACAAAAGGAAAATATCGGAGACATTAAATTTGAAAACGTAAGTTTTAGATATGGTTCCAGAACAGAAGTTTTCAAAAATTTTAATGCCGTTTTCAAAAAAAATGAAACCACAGCCATTGTTGGCGAAAGTGGAAGCGGAAAAACTACCTTAATTTCCCTTTTGCAAAATCTATACCCTATAAAAGAAGGTAAAATTTACATCGGGGATTATGATGCGCAATTTATTCACTACCAAAGTTTACGAAATGCAGTTGGAGTAATCCCTCAACAACTCAATTTGTTTTCAGGAACAATTATAGATAATATAGCTTTAGGTGATTCATTTCCTAATATTCAACGTGTATTAGATTTATCAAAACAATTAGCTATAACTGAATTTGTAGAGAAATTACCCAATGGCTTTGAAACACAAATAGGAGAAAATGGAGCCATGCTTTCTGGTGGACAAAAACAACGTATTGCAATAGCCAGAGCACTTTACAAAAATCCTGAAATTTTGTTAATGGATGAAGCTACTTCGTCATTAGACACCCATTCAGAGAAAGTAGTAAAAGAAGTGATTGATGATTTTAAATCACAAGGAAAAACAGTAATTGTGATTGCTCATAGATTGAGTACCATTGCGAATGCTGACACTATTTTAGTCTTGGAAAATGGAGCAGTCGTAGAAAAAGGAAATCATGACTCCCTTTTAAAGGAAAAAAGTAAATACTTTGACTTATGGCAAAAGCAAGGTTTGGTTTAGTCCTAACTTTATCCCTTCAAATACTACAAAAAAGACTATTTAGTTCACGGAATTCAGGGAATTCAAGGTCGAAATTCCCTGAATTCCGATAACAAGTGTTTGTAACGCTCAAGTAACCAATCTAATTTTGCAAAAATTTAAATGAACAAACCATGATTTATCTTATTCTAAAAATTATATCGTATTACATTATCCATATTCTGAATCTTATTCTCAGTTTTGTACACATTTAACATATCAAACAGCACGATTTTAGAAACATAAAAAGAAAAACTACTTTTGGTAAGAAAAACAAAAAAGCAAAAAAAAAAAAGCCAACTAGATGTTGACTCTTTGATTATAGTATTTGAAATAATTTATCCATTCAAAGCTTCTGCTCCACCAACGATTTCCAAGATTTCGTTAGTAATGGCAGCTTGACGCGCTTTGTTGTAGGTTAACTTCAATTGGTCACGTAATTCTATCGCATTATCCGTTGCTTTGTGCCTCGCGGTCATACGAGCGTCGTACTCTGAAGCAAAGGAATCCCTAATGCCTTTGTACAGTTGCGTTTTCAATGATTTTGAAATCAAAGTCAACACAATTTCTTCTTTTCAATGTTGTTTTACACCTTATAAAAGACATCGACTAAAGCTATATCTATTTCTGGAAACAACGGACTTTTTATATCTTCTCCTTCAACTTGTGGCTTCAATCCAATAAATTCGCCATTGACTAAAGTATAAACCAATAAAATTTTATCAAAAGGTTCAATTATCCAGTACTCTTTTACGCCAGCTTCTTGGTATAAATTGAACTTTGTATGAACATCATGTTTGCTATTGTTTGACGATATAATCTCGACCATCAGATCAGGAGTTCCATTACAACCTAGTTTGTCCAATTTGCTTTCGTCACAAATAACACATAAATCGGGTTGCACCACAGTTGAATCTTTCTTGGCGGATGCTATGGGCAAACGAACGTCAAAGGGAGCTGCAAATACATCACAGGATTTGCGTTTAAAATAATTATTCAACTCAAAAGATAAGTTATTTGATATTCTTTGATGGACCATGCTCGGAGCAGGACTCATTTTTAGAATAAATCCTTTAATCAATTCTACACGTTCCTGAAATTGCCATAACAAATAATCTGAATACGAATATTGTTTGGTCAAATCGAGATCGGAAAATTTAGTTACTAT
>JBOFUD010000375.1:0-2989 GCA_051652385.1 Flavobacterium sp. | reverse complement strand
CCGGAATTTGTTGACTCAAACAGTGTAACGTTCCAAATCCCCAAATAAAATCAATAGCACTAATGCCAATGATTTCGCGATCAGGGAAACATGCTGAAAGAATATTCAAAGCCACTCGGTCATTTGCATCGTTGAAAGTTGGTACTAAAACACACTGATTTAAAATCAAGAAATTGGCATAACTGGCCGGCAAGCGCAAGCCGTCAAAATCAAGGCGTTTAGGCATAGGTAACGTAACAATTACGGGTGCTTCACCGTTTTCTAGTTTCGCATTTTGAAGGCGCTTCAAGTTGTCTTGCAAAGGTTTGTAATTGCTGTCATTTGGATCCATTTCAACAATGGTAACAATAGTGTCCTCGTTTACAAATCGGCACAAATCATCGATGTGTCCGTGTGTGTCATCGCCTTCGATGCCATCACCAAGCCAAATGACATTGGTTACGCCTAAATATTCTTTAAAAACCGCTTCGTAATCTGCTTTGGTAAAACCTTCATTACGCACCTGAATCGTAGGATGCATCAAGCATTCTTCTGAAGTCAACAAAGTGCCTCGTCCGTTGACATCAATCGCGCCACCTTCAACAATTACGGGCTTTCCTTTGTAAGTCACTTGAGTTAAGGGAAGCTGTAAATGCTCGGCAACTTTACTTGGTACGTGTTTGTCTAAAGTGATGTTTTTATACTTAGCCCAGCCGTTAAAATTGAAATTCAAGGCTTCTCTTTGATTGCCATTTTTCACAATAATGGGACCAGAATCACGCATCCAACTTCTATTCGTTTTATGAATGATGAAGGATATCTGGTCTAAATTTACGGTAGCCATGGCTAGTAATTCCGTTACTTTTTCTTGTTGTTTTGCATCGGCAACTACCAAAAAAACAGTTTCGTAAGCAGCTACTTTTTTGATGAATTCTACGAAAGCCCATTGTACGGCTTCATATTTTCCGGGCCAGTCTTTTCCGTTATGAGGAAAACATAGCAGAATTCCTTGTTGTTTTTCCCATTCTGCTGGGAATCTTCTTGAGGTTGTAGTCATATAATAGGTACCAATTTTACTTCGGGCAAAGATAAGCATTCCGTGGCATTTATAAAATAAACACTTTGGATGGATTGCCTTCTGTACTTTCAGATGTCAATGCTGCCTGGCTTGTTTCTTTTAACCCAGATTCCGCATTAGACTTCGTTGCGAAAGGGATTTATTCAATAAAAACAAGAGCTCACGGACTATTTTTGAAGATGTAAACAAGGTTCAGCGAATACCTATGAAAAATATAAGCCGATGAGATAATACTTTTGTATTTTGAATTTAAAAATAGGAGTAAGTTCTTGGTTTTGAAGAAGAAATTCATTCACTGAACTCCGCTAAAAAATATAAAAATGGTGAAGTAATTCAGTTGTAGTAGATTTCTAATGCGGAATCCGGGTTTAAATGTTTACAGATCAAGAAAGAACTTTTTTTTCCATTAAAAAAAAATAGCACGCAGCCAAAAGTATCAGTATCGCACCATGTCTCCGAATGAATGGTGAGTTTTTAGGTTAAAGATTTCATAATATTTAAAAAATATAAAAATTGATTCGAGTTGGTATTTTCGTTAAAATTTAAAATTAAAATGATGATAAAGAAAACGTTAGCTGTGTTTGCAGCCTTATTTTTGATGTTGGGTTGTGAAAACGACAACAATGAGAATGGTCCTTCAGAATTGGAGAGCAACGAAAACCCTGGATCGTTCAAGGAGGTGGGCTCCTTAACAATTGGAGGGTCTGGCGCAGCAGAAATTAGTGCTTATGATGAAACCACCAAAAAGCTTTTTACGGTAAACAATAGCACGGCCAACAAAGTCGATGTGATCGATTTAACCGACCCATCAAAACCGGTTGTTTTAACTAGTATGGATATGAGCGCGTACAGTGGTGCGGCCAACAGTGTGGCGGTTCATGACGGTAAACTCGCCGTCGCTTTAGAATCCAAAGCTAACAAACAAGAAGCTGGAAAAGTGGTAGTTTTTAATACAGCAACCTATGCTTTGATTAAAGAAATTACGGTTGGAGCGTTGCCAGACATGCTTACTTTTTCGCCAGACGGTAAGTTTATTGTGACGGCCAACGAGGGCGAACCTAATGATTCGTATTCTTTAGATCCAGAAGGTTCTGTTTCAATTATTGATATTACTGCCAATTATGCCGTAACGACTTTGAATTTTGCGCAATTCAGCAGCCAACTTTCTGATTTGAAAACCAAAGGATTCCGTATAGCAAGTGTTTCCAATAATTTTGCTAACGATATTGAACCAGAGTATGTTACGATTTCTGCGGATTCAAAAACGGCTTGGGTTACTTTACAAGAAAATAATGGAATTGCTAAGATTGATTTGGTAGGCAAAAAGAACATTCAACTTTTTCCACTAGGATATAAAGACTATTCTTTAGCAGATAACGCCATAGATGTAAGCGATAAAGACGGGGCCATCGCTTTTGCTACTTGGAAGGTGAAAGGGATGTTTCAACCGGATGCTATTGCCAATTTTGAGAGTAATTCCATCCCTTATTTGATTACAGCGAATGAAGGGGATGCAAGAGAATATGCTGCTTTTGTAGATGTTCGAAGAATCAATCACTCTGCTGTGGTTTTGGATCCAACAGTTTTTCCAACCGCTGCAGCCTTAAAAGCAGATGCAGTGTTGGGACGCCTAAATATCAATATGAAGATGGGCGACACTGATGGCGATGGCGATTTTGATGAATTGGTAGGTTTTGGTGCACGATCTTTTTCTATATGGAACGGAAATACAGGAGCGTTAGTTTTTGATAGTAAAAACGAATTAGATAAAAAAGCGCATGAAATGGGACTGTATGATGACAATAGAAGCGACGATAAAGGGGTTGAACCAGAGGCGGTTTTTGTAACCAAAATGGGGAACAAGCAAATTCTTTTTGTAGGTTTAGAAAGAGCGGATGCCTTTATGGTTTATGATATTACTGCACCTGCTGC